>CAMYZR010000121.1 GCA_947303905.1 uncultured Atopobiaceae bacterium | reverse complement strand
CTGCAAGAACTGCTACAAGTGCATCCGCCACTGCCCCGTGAAGTCGATCCGCTTCTCGGGCAATCAGGCGCACATCATCGGCAACGAGTGCATCCTGTGCGGACACTGCTTCGTCGTATGTCCGCAGGACGCCAAGCAGATCGTGGACGAGACCGAGAAGGTCAAGGTCCTGATCGGGAGCGGCGAGCCCGTGGTGATGAGCCTCGCGCCGTCGTTTATCGCCAATTACGAGGGCGTCGGCATCGAAGCCATGCGCGAGGCGGCAAAGAGGCTCGGGTTCTTCGACGTCGAGGAGACCGCCATCGGCGCGACGATGGTCAAGCGCGAGTACGACCGCATGCTCCGGGAGGAGAACAAGGACATCGTCATCTCATCGTGCTGTCATTCGGTCAACCTGCTGATTCGCAAGTACTTCCCCGAGCAGCTCCCCTACCTCGCGGACGTCGTGTCTCCCATGGTGGCGCACTGCATGGACATCAAGCGCCGCATCGCGGGCGCCAAGACGGTGTTTGTCGGTCCGTGCGTCGCAAAGAAGGATGAGGGCCAGGAGTACAGTGAGGCAGTGGATGCCGTCCTGACCTTTGAGGAGCTGACGTATTGGCTCGAGGAGGAGGGCGTCGAGCTCAAGCGCGAGGTCATTCCCGATGACCAGAGCCGTGCGCGGTTCTTCCCCACCACGGGCGGAATCCTCAAGACCATGGCGCAGGACTCGCCCGAGTACACGTACATGGCGCTTGACGGCGTGGAGAACTGCATCGCCGCACTCGAGGACATCGCGCAGGGCAAGATTCACAAGTGCTTTATCGAGATGTCCGCCTGCTCGGGCAGCTGCATCGGTGGCCCCGTGATGGAGAAGTACCGTCGCAACCCCGTCAAGGGCTACATGGCGGTGGCGACATACGCCGGCGCTCGGGACTTTGACGTTGACCAGCCAGACATCCCGCTGATGAAGCACTTCTTCACGCCCATCAATCGCCACGAGATGATGCCCTCCAATTACGAGATCGTCGAGATCCTGCGCAAGATGGGCAAGTTCAAGCCGAGCGACGAGCTGAACTGCGGTTCCTGCGGCTACGACACCTGCCGCGAGAAGGCCGTGGCCATCTATCAGGGCAAGGCGGACATCTCCATGTGTCTGCCGTTCCTGAAGGAGAAGGCCGAGAGCTTCTCCGACGCCATCGTCAAGAACAGCCCCAACGCCCTGGTCGTCGTCAACGACACCCTCGAGGTGCAGCAGCTCAACGATGCTGCCCTCCGCCTGCTCAACATCCGGCGCGAGTCGGACGTGCTCGGCGAGCCAGTCGTGCGCATCCTCGAACCTGGCGCGTTCCTGGACGTGAAGCGCACGAGGAGGGGCGTCTACAACAAGAGGACCTACCTTGCCGAGTACCAGCGCTACGTCGAGGAGACCATCGTCCCTGCCGAGGACGGCCGCATGATCATCTGCATCATGCATGACGTGACGGCGGAGGAGGAAGAGCACCAGCGCAGGGAGGAGATCAGCCGCCAGACGGTGGAGGTCGCCGACGAGGTCGTGGGACGTCAGATGCTCATCGTGCAGGAGATCGCCTCGCTTCTCGGTGAGACGACCGCGGAGACGAAGATCGCCCTGTCCAAGCTGAAGGAGTCCATCAGAAATGAATGACCTGTGCGCCGATATCGGCTACAAGAGCATCAACCATGCGGGCGAGGAGCTTTGCGGCGATCACGTTGACGTGGTGAACACGGAGGATGGCTCTACCGTCATCGTCCTTGCCGACGGACTCGGAAGCGGCGTGCAGGCCAGCATCCTCTCCACGCTGACGTCGAAGATCATCTCCACCATGATGGCCGAGGGGCTGCCTATCGAGGAGTGCGTGTCAACCATCGCCAAGACGCTTCCCGTAACCGGGCGGCATGGCGTGGCATACTCCACCTTCACGATCATCAATCTGGTGCACAACCGCATGGCGGAGCTGATCCAGTACGACAACCCCGAGGTCATCCTGATCAGGGACGGAGACGTCACGGACTATCCGATGACCGAGCTCAACATCGAGGACAAGAAGATCTATCGATCCTCGATTCGCCTGCAGGAGGACGACGTGCTCGTTGCCATGAGCGACGGATGCCCCCATGCAAACGTTGACGTCGCATACAACAACGACTGGAAGCGCGAGGACATCGGCCAGTTTGTGGCGGACATGTCCCTGACGGGCTACACGGCCAAGGTGCTGTGCACGATGCTCGTGGACGAATGCGACAAGCTCTACGGCTACAAGCCGCAAGACGACGCCACCGCCGTCGTCGTACGCGTCAGGCGCCGCAATCCGATGAACATCCTGTTTGGCCCCCCGGCAGACCGTGATGACACCGAGAAGATGATGAACCTGTTCTTCTCGAAGGAAGGCAAGCACATCGTCTGCGGCGGCACCACGGCCACCATCGTCGCCAAGTACCTACGCAAGCCCCTGAAGGCAAAGGCGAACATCGACACCACGAGCAAGATCCCGCCCATCTCCGAGATCGAGGGCGTCGACCTGGTGACGGAAGGCGTCGTCACCATGAGCAAGGTGCTGGAATACGCCCAGGACTACCTGCACGACAACGAGACCTACGAAGACTGGAACTACGGGCACGATGGCGCCGCGCGCATCTGCCAGCTGCTGTTCGAGGAGGCAACCGACATCAACTTCTACGTCGGCCGCGCGATGAACCCCGCCCACCAGAACCCAGACCTGCCGATCAACTTCAACATCAAGATGAACATCGTGAAGGAGCTGTCCGACTGCCTCACGAGGATGGGCAAGCGCATCAGGGTGAGCTACTTCTAAAGACGAGACAAAAGGGGCTACCCCTTTTGTCTCGGACGAGGCGGCCGACCGTTGGGGACGGGTTCCCCTTGGTCGGCCGCTCTTGCGATTTGCTGTATCTACGAGCTAGTTGAAACCTCGTAGGCGCCTGTGCCATCTCCCTCGACGACGATGGTTCCGCACTCGCTGGTGCGGTAGGTGTCTACGCCCTGCCTCTTGAGCAGCTTGAGGACTTTCTTGTCTGCTGGGTCGTCGCTGCCATCGGTTATGAGGGCAATTGTCGGCCGCACCTCATCGAGGAGCTCGTCGGTGTTGCTGCCTCCCTCGCCGTGATGGGGCATCTTGATCACGTCAAAATGCCCATGCCCCGCACGCAGGTACGCCTCGATGCCCTCCTCTTCAAGGTCCCCCGCAAAGAGGTACGAGTCGTCGCCACACGTCAGGGTCGCCACAAGCGAGACGTCGTTGTCGTTGCCCTCCTCGCCATTGGCGCCAGGCACGTAGGCCACATCCGAGGGATAGATGACCAGCTCTCCCTCCCCCAATGCGAGCCGGACCTCCTCCGTGACAGACTGCGTCACGAGGTCCGATCCGCCAAGCGCCTTCGAGACCGTCTTGTAGTTCTTGTCAGCCCCGACGTATCCGGGGAGATAGGCCACATCGATGGAAGGCCCGTCGGCGATCGCGGATAGCCCTCCCACGTGATCCCTGTCGTAATGGGTGATGACCAAGGCGTCGAGATGGCTCACGCCCTGCTCCTGCATGACCGCAAGCACTTCGTCAGCAGTGCCCTGGTAGCCCGTGTCGATGAGGGCCGCCGACGTGCCCGCCTGAACGAGGATGCAGTCGCCCTTGCCCACGTCTATGCAGGTCACGCGCGTGCCCTGTGTTGTCACAGGGGCACTTCTCAGCTCCGGGGCGGCAGCGGGGGCCTCGCCACAGCCAAACAGCGCCATCGACAGCGCGGGCACGACCGCAAGCATGGGTAACGTATGCCTCTTCACCGCAGCCCCCTTCCGATGCCGCCCGCTCCCCTACTCCAGCACGCGGATGTAGTTATAGCCCTGGGAGATGGCATCGATGATCTTGCCGGGACGCACGTTGTCGCCCACCTGCACGCAGTCGTAGCCCGCATCGAGAATCGCCTCGTACAGGCTGTGGTCGGCGCGGTAGCCCGCGGCGAAGACCACGGTGTCGCAGGGGACCTTCTGCTCCGCACCATCCTTTAGCACGATGACGCCATCGTCGCAGATCTCCATCATGCGAGCGCCGCACATTGCCACGGCACCGGAGTGCTCGACCAGATACCGCAGGTTCTGCTCGTTGGCCACGAACGATCCCCCGCGGCTCATGAGCTTGTCCATCATCTCGATGATGGTGACGTCCTTGCCCTGGTGGCAGAGCTCGACCGCCAGCTCGCAGCCAACGTCTCCCCCGCCGATGACCGCCACATGCTCGCCTGTGGTCTGGTCACCGAGCAGCACGGGAATGGCAAGCCTCACGTTGGAGCCCTTGGAACCAGGCACGGGAATCACGATGGGATCGGCACCCGTTGCGACCACGACGAAGTCGGGGTCGAAGGCACGCACATCCTCGATGGTGGCCTCCTTGCCCATCTCGACTGTGACGTCGTACTTGACAATCTGACGCTCGAG
The DNA here is from genome assembly GCA_947303905.1 of uncultured Atopobiaceae bacterium. Taxonomy (GTDB): domain Bacteria; phylum Actinomycetota; class Coriobacteriia; order Coriobacteriales; family Atopobiaceae; genus UBA1367. Next base: position 1,071 of record CAMYZR010000121.1, on the reverse strand, counting down.
ATAATCGACCTGACTGCGCACATCGCGCTTGAAGTCCATCGCGCCGGCAGCTGCCATGGCCCCGCCAAAACGATTGGTCTTCTCCCAGAGGGTCACGTCAAAGCCACGCTCCGCGGCAGTGGCTGCCGCCTTCATGCCACCAGGCCCGCCGCCGATGACCAGTATCCTCTTGGCCTGCTTGGCAGGCGTGAGCACGTACTCGCCCTCGTGCATGGAGGTGGGGTTCACGGCGCAGGGGCGCGGCCAACCCTTCATGGAGTTGAAGTGGCACTCGCCGCAGCCGATGCACTGGCAGACGTCCTCCTCCCTGCCAGCGCGCACCTTGTTGGCCCAATGCGGATCTGCGATAAGACCGTGACCGATGGCCACGAGGTCCACCAGGCCTTCCTGCAGCGCCTCCTCGGCCACGGCAGCATGGTTGAGCTTGCCATGCGCCATGATGGGGATGTCGCCCGTGATCTCGCGAATCGTTTTGCACGCCTCGAGATCGAAGCCCTCGGGCTGGTACACGCTGCTGACCATGCGCCAGCGGCAGGAGTAGGCACCGCGACCAAAGTGGATGAGGTCAACCAACCCGGAATCTGCGAGCGTCTTGGCAATGGCCAAGCCCTCCTCGAGCGGACGCTCCGGATCGTCCACGGAATCGAGCGTCATCTTCACCGCAATGGGATAGTCGCGCCCGCAGGCGTCGCGCACCTCTTTGATGATCTCCATCATGAAGCGCATGCGGTTCTCGAGGCTCCCACCGTACTCGTCGGCGCGATGGTTCCACTTGGACGAGTTGAACTGGTCGATGAGGTAGCCGCCATAGGCGTGGATCTCGATGATGTCCACGCCAGCGCCCTGCGCGAGCTTGGCCGACCTCCCCATGGCCTTAACCAGGCGCTTCACGCCGTCGGTGGGTAACTTGCGGCAGACGAGCTCGGGCGTGTAGTAGTTGGGGCAAGGGCTGGCCGAATACGGCGGAGTCGACGGATCGATCCAGTTCATGCGGCCAATGCCCGGCGAGAGCTGGATGCCAAACTTTGCCCCGTAGTCATGCACACGCTCCACGACACGCCGCAGCCGATA
>CAMYZR010000120.1 GCA_947303905.1 uncultured Atopobiaceae bacterium | reverse complement strand
GAGATGTAGCCCTTGTCAAACTGCATGCCCTCGACGGTGTCGATGTCGATGCCGAAGGTCTGGGACTCCTCGACGGTGATGACGCCGTCCTTGCCCACGACCTCCATGGCCTCGGAGATCTTGTTGCCGATCTCGGGATCGCCAGCGGAGATGGTGCCGACGGAGGCGATGTGCTCCTTGGTGGAGACCTCCTGAGCAGCGCCCTTCATCTGCTCGACGGCAGCTGCGACGGCCTTCTCGATGCCGCGACGGATGGCGATGGGGTTGGCGCCAGCGGCGACGTTGCGCAGGCCCTCGTTGACGATGACCTGGGCCAGCAGCGTGGCGGTGGTGGTGCCGTCACCGACGGTGTCGTTGGTCTTGGTGGCGACCTCCTTGACGAGCTGGGCGCCCATGTTCTCGACGGGGTCCTTGAGCTCGATCTCCTTGGCGACGGAAACGCCGTCGTTGGTGATGGTGGGGGCGCCGTAGGCGCGCTGCAGAGCCACATAGCGGCCCTTGGGGCCAAGCGTGGTGGTCACGGCGTCAGCCAGCGTGTTGACGCCCTTGGCGAGACGAGCGCGGGCGTCGGTACCGAAGATGATGTCCTTAGCCATAAGTGATTACCTCCATAAAAGCGTACGAACGATGCGCACGACTGCTAGTCGATGATGATGGCGTAGATGTCATCGGCGCGGAGGAGCAGGTAGTCCTCACCGTCGACCTTGACCTCGTTGCCGCCGAACTTGCCATAGTAGACCTGGTCGCCCACCTTGACGTCGATGGCAATGCGCTCGCCCTTGTCGTTGAGCTTGCCGGCGCCGACAGCGATAACCTCGCCCTTCTGCGGCTTCTCCTGTGCACCAGAGGAAATGTACAGGCCGGTAGAAGTCTTCTCCTCCTTGGGAGCGGGCTTGACGAGAACGCGGTCGCCCAGTGGCTTAAGAGTCATGCTCGAAACCTCCTTTTTATGCGCCGTGTGGCGCCTTGCGTGCGACGTGCAATGCGTCGCTTAGCCAACGTGAAGAACTATACCCACAATGGCGCACAATAACGCGAGATTGCAGAAATCTTCAAAGACGCACTTAGATTTTCTGGTATCTCACAAGTAAGGGATTGACGCCCGCGGACAATCGGGACGGAGACCTTTGTCCTTTTCGGATACGGAATCCTCCGCATCCGCAAAAGGACCCGCCGCATGTCAGCCCGCATCCGACCAAAAGGAACCGTCCCCAATGGTCGGTTTCCTTTACCATGGATAGCTAGGTACACCCAAGGCAAGGAGCCGCCATGCGCGATGGATTCGTAAAAGTTGCCGCCAAGACCCCCAAGATTCGCGTCGCCGACGTGAGCTACAACGTCACCCAGATCGTGTCGGAATGCGAGGACGCCTGCAGCGACGGAGCAAAGGTCATCGTTCTCCCCGAGCTTTGCATCACGGGCTATACCTGCGAGGACCTGTTTTGGCAAGACGCCCTTCTCGATGCAGCCCAGCGAGGACTCTTCAGCATCGCCGACCAGACGGCCGAACTCGACGCCCTCATCTTTGTGGGCGTGCCTTGGCGCGTGAACGGCAAGCTCTACAACTGCGCGGCGGCCCTTTGCGCGGGCGAGATCCTGGCGCTCATTCCCAAGATCCATGTGCCCAACTACAACGAGTTCTACGAGCTGCGTCACTTCACGCCTGCGACGCCCGATGACTTTGGCCTCATCGACGTCTCGCAGGAGGAGCCCGTTCCCTTTGGCACCAATATCCTGCTGCACTGCAAGAGCATGCCAGAGCTGATAGTTGCCGCCGAGATCTGCGAGGACCTGTGGGCACCCAACCCGCCGTCTATCGCCCATGCCCTGGCCGGTGCGACGGTAATCGTCAACCTTTCGGCCTCCAACGCCATCGTAGGTAAGGCGGCCTATCGTCGCCAGCTGGTGGTCGGCCAGAGCGCACGCCTCGTCTGCGGTTACGTGTACACCAGCGCAGGATGGGGAGAGTCCACGACCGACGTGGTCTTTGCGGGCCACAACATGATTGCCGAGGACGGCAGGCTGCTTGCCGAGTCCGAGCCCTTTGGCGCGGGCAACGCCGTCAGCGAGATCGACGTGTCCGGCATCGTGCAGGAGCGCATGCGCATGTCCACCTTCCAGGTGGCAGCCCCCGGAATGGCGGGCGGACCCGATTACTATGACGCAGAGTTCACGCTCGGCCGCACGCAGACGCAGCTCACGCGCTATGTCGACCCACATCCATTTGTGCCTTCGGACGGCGCCGAGCGAGACGCCCGTTGTGAGGACGTCTTCTCGATTCAGGCCTTTGGCCTCGCCAAGCGTCTCGACCATACCCGCAGCTCCTGCGCCGTGATCGGCATCTCGGGCGGCCTCGACTCCACGCTGGCGTTGCTTGTGACCGTACGCGCCTTTGACCTGCTCGGCCTCGATCGCCAGGGCATCATTGCAGTGACCATGCCGGGCTTTGGCACCACCGAGCGCACTCATGGCAACGCCACCACTCTGGCGGATGCGCTGGGCGTCCAGCTGCGCGAGGTCTCCATCGCGGCAGCGGTCCGTCAGCACTTTGCCGACATCGGCCACGACGAGTCCATCCACGACGTCACCTACGAGAACAGCCAGGCGCGCGAGCGCACGCAGATCATCATGGACATCGCCAACCAGGAGGGCGGCTTGGTCATCGGCACCGGCGACCTCTCCGAGCTGGCGCTCGGCTGGGCCACCTACAACGGCGATCACATGAGCATGTATGGCGTCAACGGAGGAGTGCCCAAGACGCTTGTGCGCCATCTGGTGCGCTATGTGGCGGATACCTGCGGAAACGATGCCGAGGCGGATATCCTTTACGACGTGCTCGACACGCCGGTGAGCCCTGAGCTCCTGCCCGCGAACGAGGACGGCACCATCGCCCAGCAGACCGAGGACCTCGTGGGACCCTACGAGCTGCATGACTTCTTCCTGTACCAGGTTCTGCGCCGCGGCTCCACCCCGCGCAAGGTCTACCGCCTAGCCTGCTATGCACTTGGGGACACCTACGACAACGCGACCATCCTCGCATGGCTCAAGGTGTTCTACCGCCGCTTCTTCAACCAGCAGTTCAAGCGCAGCTGCCTGCCCGACGGCCCCAAGGTGGGCTCGGTGGCTGTCAGCCCGCGCGGCGACCTGCGCATGCCCAGCGACGCCGTGAGCGCGCTCTGGCTGCGCGAGCTCGAGGAGCTGTAGGCGCGGACATTCGGGACGGAGACCTTTGTCCTTTTTGGCGCGGACGGGCATACGGCGCGTGACGGCGGCCTGTCGCCTGTCACGCGCCGAGATGGGTAGCGAGGCAACGAGCGCCTTGCAGTTCATCGTCTTCGCAGGTCAGCAGGTTGGTATCCCAGACCGCCAGATCGGCCAGCTTGCCCGGTTCGAGCGACCCCAGCTCGCGGTCGCGACCAACGGCCACCGCACCTCCCAGGCTGTAGGCACGAAGCGCCTGCGAGCGCGTCATCCGATGCTCGGGATACCAGCCACCCTCTGGCTCATGGCCCCGTGGCGTCTGACGCGTAACTGCCGTGTAGAGCACGTCCATGCTGGCAGGAGGCACGACAGGAGCATCCGTGCCCAGCGCAAGCTCCACGCCCGCGTCGAGCATCCCCGCAAACGGCCACATGCGCCGCGCGCGCCACTCCCCCAAATCACGCGCAGGCTGAGCCAGGTCGATGGTCACGTGTGGCGGCTGCACCGAGGCCACCACGTGCGCCGCACGCAGTCGTGCCACATCGGCCGGCTGGATGTCCTCGATGTGCTCCATGGTGTTGCGCCCCTGCGCGGGAGCCCCATAGCGTCGATACGCCTCGTCAAAGATGTCGATCGCCGTGTGCACGGCGGCGTCGCCGATGGTGTGAATGCGCACCGAATGACCGCGTGCAGCAGCGGCAAGTACCAGCTCGCGCATGCGCTCGGGCGCCACGGTCGGACGGCCCACGTCACCAGCAAAGCGCGCATTCTCGTACTCCTCGGTACACCACGCCGTGTGCTGGCTGCTCACGCCATCAAAGAACTGCTTGAAGCCGGGCGCGCGCAGGCGAGCGCCTGAATAGCGCGCCTGTAGCTCCGCCCGCACCGCAAGGTCACCCGATGCCTCGAGCGCCTCGTATACCTGCGGATTTATCCCATCGGCACCAGGAATCAGCGAGAGCGCCATATCGCAGACGGAGGTGATGCCCATACCACGCAGGCTCGCAAAGTAGTCGCGGTAGATCCCGCAGAGCTGCTCGGTGGTAAAGCTCGACAGAACGCGCGCCACGTACACCATGCCCGCCGCCTCGCGGATGACGCCCGTCAGATGGCCCTGCTCGTCGCGGTCAAAGCTGCCGCCAGACGGAGGCTCGGTCTCGTCGGTGATGCCCAGCGCGCGCAAGCCGGCGGTGTTGGTCCAGAGCGTGTGCGCGTCGCCCGAGTACATGGCCACGGGTCGATCGGGGAAGGCCTCGTCGAGCGAGGCGCGCGTCGGCACGATGGGCGGGTTCCACAGCGCCTCGCGCCACCCGTGCGTAACCAGCCACGAACCGTCATCGGGACGGGTGGCAGCCCACTCGACCAGATGCGCCACGCAATCGGCTTCAGAAGTGCCCGCATACTCGGTGGCCAGGGCGCTGGGAAAAAGCGCCGCATGAAACACGTGCTGGTGCGCGTCATGGAATCCCGGACAGACGAAGGCGTCTCCCCAGTCTTCGATGGGTGCGCCATGCGCCAGCTCCTCCGTCTGGTCGCGCGGGGCAACCGCAGCCACAACGCCATCACGCACCGCAATGGCCAGAGGACGAGCCTCGTCACAACCCAACTCAGAGGTGTATACATTGCTCGAGGTTATGACATAGTCTGGCTGCATGCGTCCCTCCCTACCACAGGTTTATCGCGACTAGTCTAGCGCGAGCATCCAAAATGCAGAGAAGAAATCCGCCTCCGTAGCCAAGGCACGCGGAGGCGGCGGAATGTCTACTCGTTGCCAACCGGGAAGCGACTAGTCTTCCAGGTAACGCGCCAAGAACTCGCGGGTGCGCGGCAGTTTGGGGTTGGTGAACATCTGCTGCGGGTCGCCCTGCTCGGCAATGACGCCCTGGTCCATGAACACGACCTTGTCGGAGACGTTCTTGGCGAAGGCCATCTCGTGCGTGACCACGACCATCGTCATGCCCTCGGCCGCCAGGTCGCGCATGACGTTGAGGACCTCGCCCACGATCTCGGGATCGAGCGCTGAGGTGGGCTCGTCGAAGAGCATCAGGTCGGGCTTCATGCACAGGGCGCGGGCGATGGCCACGCGCTGCTTCTGGCCACCGGACAGCGAGGTCGCCGGCGCATTGATGAAGTCAGAGAGGCCAACCGCCTCCAGATTCTTGCGCGCAACCTCCTCGGCCTCCGCCTTGCCCAACTTCTTGAGCGTGATGGGCGCCAGCGTGCAGTTGTCCAGCACGTTCTTGTTGTTGAACAGGTTGAAGCTCTGGAAGACCATGCCGATCTTCTCGCGCAGGCGGTTGATGTTGACGCGGTCGGCCGCGAGGTCCTCGCCG
>CAMYZR010000119.1 GCA_947303905.1 uncultured Atopobiaceae bacterium | reverse complement strand
AGGCGCCTGCACGGTCGTCTTCGGCACGACCGCCATCCTCTCCGACGACATCGCCTTTGCGCGACTGTCGCTTGTGGTGATTGACGAGCAGCATCGCTTTGGCGTGGACCAGCGGGCCGCCCTCAGGCGAAAGGGCGCCGGCGCAGACCTGCTGACCATGACGGCGACGCCCATCCCGCGCACCCTGGCGTTGTCGGTCTACGGTGACGTGGCCTGTTCGCGCATCACCGAGCGCCCGGTCCCCGGCGCCGGCATCACGACCCGCGCCCTGGTGCCGCAGAACCTCGACGTCGCCTGGACCGCCATCCGCGAGGCGGTTGACGCGGGCCACCAGGCCTACGTGGTCTGCCCGCTGGTGGATGACGCCGACGACGGCTCGGAGCTCGACGACGTGCCCGAGCAGGCGCGTTCCGCCTCCCAACAGCTCAACTCGGCGACGCGCATCTTCGCGCAGCTCTCGGAACTCACCTATCCGGACCTCTCGGTGGGGCTGCTGCACGGCCGCCAGTCCGCCGCCGAGAAGGACGAGGTCATGGGGCACTTCCGTGCAGGGGAGATCCAGGTGCTCGTCTCCACGACGGTCATCGAGGTCGGCGTGGACGTGCCCAACGCCACGGTGATGCTCGTGCTCGACGCGGACCGCTTTGGCCTTGCCACCCTGCACCAGCTGCGCGGACGCGTGGGACGAGGCTCGGGCATGGTGTACCTCTGCTGCGCCGCCAAGCGTGGCACCCCCGCCCGCACGCGTCTCGACGCGCTCGAGGCGACCTCGGACGGGTTCGAGCTCGCCGAGCTCGACCTGCGCCTGCGCCATGAGGGAGAGGTGCTGGGCTATCGCCAGCACGGCGGGGTGAGCCTGTACGTGGTTGACCTAGCGTCCGATGGCGACCTCGTCGAGGCCGCCCATGCCGATGCGCGCGAGCTCGCGCGCGAGGACCCCGCCCTTGCCACACCCGAGCACCATGCCCTCGCCCTCGAGGTGCACGACCGCTTTGGTGCCTACTTCGAGGAGGTTGAGCGCGCATGAGAATCGTTGGTGGCAAGTGGCGCGGACGCGCCCTCTCGGCGCCCGAGGGTCGTGGCACCCGTCCGACGACCGACCGCACCCGCGAGTCCATGGCATCGATGGTGCTCTCCGCCTTCGATCTGGACCTCTCCGGGGTGAGGGTGCTCGACGCCTTTGCGGGATCTGGCGCAATCGGCCTCGAGATGCTCTCTCGCGGGGCCCTGAGCTGCACCTTCGTGGAGCGCGACCGGAAGGCCTCGGGCGTGGTGCGCGCAACCGCGAAGGCGCTCAGCGCCACGTCCGCGCGCGTGCAGGTGGGTGACGTCCTGCAGCTCGCGGAGCGCGGGGCGGTGCAGGGTGGGCCCTTTGCGCTCGTGCTGCTCGACCCGCCCTACGCGCTTGACGCCACGGTGGTGTCGCGGCTGGTCGAGAACCTGCGGGACGCCGGTCAGCTCACAGACGATGCCATCGTGCTCTACGAGCACGCCTCAGACGCAGCCGACCTCACCCTTTCGGGATGCGAGGTGCTCAAGTCCAAAGCCAAGGGGACGACCGCGCTCACGCTGCTGCGCCTTGCGTCCCAGGAGGGGAGCGAGTCATGAACCATATCCAGCACGTCGTCGTTCCGGGAACCTTCGACCCGGTGACGCTTGGGCATGCCGACGTGATCAGCCGCGCACGCCACCTCTTCACGAGGGTGACGGTCGCGGTTGCAGAGTCGCGTACGAAGCTTGGGGTGGGCACGGCCTTCACCCTCGACGAGCGCGTGGAGATGCTTCGCGAGGCGCTCGACGAGCAGGGCGTCTCACAGCTCGGTGGGGTGCAGGTCCTGCCCTTCACGGGGCTCCTCGTGGACTTCTGCCGCGAGCAGGGCGCAGGTGGTGTGGTCAAGGGCCTGCGCGCCATGACCGACTTCGAGTACGAGCTGCAGCAGGCGGACCTCAACGCCCATCTCGCCCCTGACATCGAGAGCGTCTTCGTCATGAGCAACCCCGGCTATGGCTACGTCTCCTCCAGCATCGTGCGCGAGCTGGCGTCTTTGGGAAGCGACGTGGTGAACACCTTGGTGCCTGCGTGCGTCGCGTCCCGTCTCAAGGAGCGTTTCGCCGAGGCATAAGCTCGGGCATTAAGCAGACAACTCATCTTTTCGGATTGCGGCAATGTGTCAAACGCATCTTGTGGGCATCGATGACGCTCAACAGTGGTATTGTGGAGCGGTTAAACCCTCGAGAAACGGATGTGCATCTCATGGTTCGCAAAAAGGATTCGTCGACCCCCGCCTCCGGTGTCGACAGGTGGAAGGCGGCAGAAGGCTCCTCTGGGGCATCCTCCCGCTCCAACCGACGCAACGGCGCCCCGCGCGCACGCACTGCCCAGACCAGACGCTACACCTTCACCCTGATGGCGCTTGCCATCCTGCTGGTTCTCTGCGCGGTGGGCTTCATGCCGCCCGCGGAGCGCATCACGCAGGGCCTCGACATCCGCGGCGGCGTCTCGGTCATCCTCACGGCAAGCAAGCCTGACGGCTCGTCCGTGAGCTCCGACGACATGGTCACCGCAACGGAGATCGTCCAGAACCGCGTCAACGCGCTCGGTGCCGCGGAGACCACGGTCCAGCAGCAGGGTACCAACTCCATCCTCGTGCAGATCCCCGGCGCCACCGACGCCGATCAGGCCATCCAGACCATCGGTCGCACGGGCCACCTGGAGTTCGTGCGCCTCGACGCCATCGGTGACGCCGACGCGCTGGCAAAGATCGCCGCCGGCACGGAGAACGTCACCCTCAAGGAGGGCACCTACACCGCCTTCATGGACGGCTCCTCCATCGAGAGCTCTGCCGTCGCCCAGTCGAGCGCCTCGGCCACCGGCTACTATGCGGTCAACGTCTCGCTCGACTCCGCGGGTGCAAAGACCTTCGCCGACGTCACGGAGGAGCTCGCTCCCACCCACGGCCAGATCGCCATCGTGCTCGACGGCGTGGTCAACTCCGCACCGGCGGTCCAGTCGGTCATCCGTGACGGCGACGTCTCCATCACGGGCAACTTCACCCTCGAGGACGCCAAGGCGCTCAAGACGGTGCTCGACTCCGGTTCGCTCCCCGTCACCCTGAGCTACTCCGAGAGCCGCGTCGTCGGCCCCACGCTCGGCCAGGACTCCCTGCGTCAGGGCGTCTTTGCCATCGGCATCGGCGCGATCATCGTCGTCGCCTACCTGTTCTTCTTCTATCAGGGCCTCGGCCTGCTCACGCTGGGCTCCCTCGCGATCTTCGGCATCATCTACCTGGGCCTGCTCGCCCTGCTCTCGCGCATGGGCGCCTTCGCCCTCACGCTCCCCGGCCTGGCGGGCGTGGTCCTCACCACCGGCTCTGCCGCCGACTCCTCGATCCTGGTGCTCGAGCGCTTCCGCGAGGAGATCCGCATGGGCCGTCAGGTGCGCGTGGCAGCCATCGGCGGCACCAAGGAGGGCATCTCGACCTCCCTTGACGCCGACGCGGTCCAGCTGGTCACAGCCCTTGCCCTGTTCTTCGTGGCAGTGGGCCCGGTCAAGGGCTTCGGCCTCACCACGGCGCTGGGCATCCTCTGCGACCTGGTGACGATGTTCCTCTTCAAGGCGCCTGCGCTGCGCCTTCTGGCCAACGGCACCATCCAGGCGCACCCGCGCTTCTGGGGTGTCGCCGCCGACCTCGCCGAGGCGGCGGAGCTTAAGGAGTCTCGCGACGCCGCGCCTGCGCGTGGCAAGAAGGGGGGTGTGGCACATGCGTAACCACTTCTCCTTCGAGATTCCCTTCATGCGCTACCGCAAGGTGCTGCTTACCATCTCTGCAATCCTGTGCGTGCTTTCCCTGGTCGGCCTCGCCGTGCGCGGCGTGACCTTCGGCATCGAGTTCCAGGGCGGCACCGAGATCGACTTCGTCGATACCGGCGACATCACCATCGACCAGATGCGCAAGGCGCTCGTCGACGCCGGCGAGGAGGACCCGACGGTCCAGACCACCACGCTCGAGGGCGAGAACGGCTTCCTCGTGCGCTCTGGCACCACCAACCCCGAGGACGCCACCAAGCACGCCGCCACAACGGCCGAGGCGCTCGGCCTTGGCGAGCAGAACTACACGGTCACCACCATCGGTCCCGACTGGGGCGCTGACGTCACGCGCTCGTCGCTGGTGGCCTTCGGCGTGGCAATCCTGCTCATCCTCGCCTACGTGACCATCCGCTACGAGTTCAAGATGTCGGTCACCGCCGTCATCGCGCTCATCCACGACATGCTCATCATCCTGGGCATCTACGCCTGGACGCAGATTCCGGTGACCCCCAACGTGGTCGCCGCCCTGCTGTCCACCATGGGCTTCTCGCTGTATGACACCGTCGTCGAGTTCGACCGCACCAACGACAACGCCAAGACCCTGCGCGACGGCATCCATCGCACCTACCTCCAGATCTGCAACTTCTCCGTCAACGAGGTCGTCGTCCGCTCCATCAACACCACCATCACCACGCTGGTGCCGGAGCTCGCGATGTACTTCTTCGGCGGCGCAACGCTCAAGGACTTTGCCTTCGCCATGATCCTCGGCGAGCTTCTGGGCACCTACTCGAGCTATGCGGTCGCAACGCCCCTCCTGGCCATCTGGAAGACGCGTGAGCCCAAGTGGGCAAAGCTCGAGGCGAAGTACGGGGAGAAGGCGACAAAGGCCAGCGTCACGCCTGCGATGGGCGATTAGCCATGAGCGGGTTAAAGGGCAGCAGACGATGGGACGTGCTGCCGTCTGACGACGAAGCCGAGCGTCGGCTCGTCGCGACGCTTGGCATATCGCGACTGGTCGCCCGTGTCCTAGTGGCGCGCGGCTACTCGGACGTGGACGAGGCGCGTGCGTTTCTCGCGCCGTCGCTCGACCGCGACTGGAACGACCCGATGCTCATCCCGGGCATGGGCGAGGCCGCGGACCGTCTCGAGCGCGCCCTGACCACGGGCGAGGCCATCGCCGTCTTCGGTGACTTCGACGTCGACGGCATGAGCGCGACCTGCCTGCTCACGCACGGCCTGCGCGACCTGGGCGGCAACGCGTACCCCTACATTCCCAACCGCTTCGGCGAGGGCTACGGCCTCTCCGAGGAGGCGCTCGACCGCGTCATCTGCGGCTGCAACCCGTCACTGGTCGTGACCGTCGACAACGGCATCGCCGCGGCGCGCGAGGTCGAGTGGCTCCAGGCCCACGGCATCGACGTGGTGGTCACCGACCATCACGAGCCGGGCGACCTCGTCCCCGAGGGCATCCCGGTGACCGACCCCAAGCTGTCGGCAGATTGCCCCTCGCGCGAGCTTGCCGGCGCCGGTGTGGCGCTCAAGCTGATCGACGTGCTCGGCCATCGCCTGGGCCAGCCTGACCTGTGGCGCCGCTACACCGAGGTCGCGACGCTCGGCACCATCTCCGACATGATGCTCCTGACCGGCGAGAACCGCGCGCTGGTCGCCGACGGCATCGCCCACATGAGGTGCACCTCCCGTCCGGGCATCCTGGCGCTTGCCGCCACGGCAAACGTCGACATAACGCAGATCACGGCAGACGAGCTG
>CAMYZR010000118.1 GCA_947303905.1 uncultured Atopobiaceae bacterium | reverse complement strand
TCCCCAAAGGCCGCTCGCTGGGCCTGCGTGACCTGCTCTTCTAGCAAAAAGTGCGCACAACAAAGCGGCTATTCGGAGTCTTCCTGCAAGAGTCCGAATAGCCGCGCTCACGTGCGCACTTCTTAGGGCGCGTGAACAGAGCCCGTGCCCTGGGTGCCTGGCTAGTTGTCGATGTAGGAGAGCATATCGAAGGTCTGCACGCTGCTGAACTCGGAGTTGCCGTCGAGGTCGCAGTAGACCTCGGCCACGTAGAGCTGCGCCACCGGGTTGGCGGTGGTGGGCTCTCCTGCGCAGAGCACGAGGTAGTTGGTTCCAGCGACGACCTGCGTTCCGAGCGTTGCCAGGGGCTTGAGGTTTACGCCCACGTACGCCTCGGTCGCCTTGGTGAAGGCCTCGGCGGCATCGGCGGGAAGAAGCTCGGTGGCCTCGGGCATCACGACGGCCCAGGCGCCAACGGCCTCGCTGTCGGCGGGCTCGTCGGTGACGTGCACGTCAGCAAGGTCGATCTGCTCGGCCGAGGTCAGCTCCGCCTTGCCGGAAAGGTCCTCGTAGACGACCAGCACGTACCATCCGGTCGTTCCCTGGGCGTCCGCGACCTCGCCCTTGCAGAGGAACGCGTAGTTGGTGCCCGCCACCACCTGAGTGGCCAGTGTGGAGACGGGGGTGTAGGTGACGCCGACGAGCTCCTTGGCGGCTGCCTCGAAGACCTCCCGCTCATGGTCGGTGAGGGTGGAGGCCGGTGCTTCGTCGGAGACCGTGTAGCCGCCGACGACCTCGGTCGCCTCGGAGCTGGCTTCCGATGGGGTGTCTTCCGTTGCCGGCTTGGCGCCGCATCCGATGAGGGACAGGGAGAGTGCGAGTGCTCCGGTTGTTGCTAGTGCTGCGAACCTCTTCATGGCAAACCTTCCTCTCTTCTTAGGGCCTGTGCTGGTCTTATCCCTAATACGACTGTCGGAGGGACTTTGTCGCATGTCACAAACCCTTCATAACGCAATCGTAGGGTTCCACGTCAGCGCGCGCAATCGGAAGCAGCTTTGGCGGCGGCGTTCGAGGCCTGCGCGAACTGCTCCGAAAAGTGCGCACTTTAGCGCGACTATTCGGACTCCTTCTGGAAGAGTCCGAATAACCTTCGTAAAGTGCGCACTTTTCTTCGGGGCGCGTGATGTGGTAGCGACCTGTCACCCGTCACAGTCACCCGTCACATCCAGTGCGCAGAAGGGCGGCGAAGCATCGGAGCACCCGCGCGGTGGCGCCCCACACGAGTGGGTCGGTGCCGCGATAGAAGGGGACGTCATTGGCTCGGGCGCGCCAGGGATAGTCTCTGCCTCCGGGGACGAGTTCCCAGGGGAAGTCTGCGGGATAGCGAGGCTCTAGGGATACCTGATAGACCTCTGGTTCGTGCTCGACGAGCCACGCTACGGGAAGGGTGAACGTGCGGTCGACCTCGTCGGGGGAGAAGCTGTCTTCGTATCCAGTGAGCTCGCCCACAAAGGCGTGGAGGCTTCTACCGCCAGGTCCCTCGAAAGTGCCAAGCTTGCCCAGCATCTCAATCTGCGTGGGCGAGACAAGCAGCTCCTCGCAGGTCTCTCGAATCGCGGTGTCGCGCGGATCCTCTCCCGGCTCGATGCCGCCTCCCGGCAGGCAAACCTCTCCGGGCTGGACGTCGAGAGTTTTCGCACGGACCTCGAGGACGATGGCCGGTCCTTCATCCGTCTGGACGAGGGGGATGAGCACGGCTGCGCCATGCTGCTGTGGAAACTGGCTATCAAGCGCTTGTCTGATGGCTTCGACGTCCATGGGAGTCCTCGTCTCTGTGCATGGCATGTAGCCCGCGCTGTCGCCATTCATATGACAGAGTGTACTATCGAGGAAGGAAATCAGGGAGGCAGTAACCATGGGCGATGCAACGATTGACGAGCGCAAGCGCGAGCTGCGGGCGCATCTCAAGCGGCTGCGTCGCGAGCTGGGGGAGGATGGCCGTGCCGGTGCCGATGCGGGCATCGAGGCCAACGTGCTCGCCCTACCCGAGTTTGCCGAGGCGGAGGTGCTGCTTGCCTACCTGGACTTTGGCCCCGAGGTGCGCACCCGCGGCATCATCCAGGCCGCCTGGGACGCCGGCAAGGTGGTGGCCCTGCCGTGGTGCGTGCCCGGCACCCACGAGATGCGCTGGTATCGGGTGACGAGCTTCGATGCGCTCGTGCGCAGCAAGCTCGGTGTCGAGGAGCCAATGCCCGACGCTGCAAACGAGCAGCTCCTCGGCACAGGTGAGCGCATGATTGCCATAGTCCCTGGGCTCACCTTCGATGTGGCGGGTTATCGTCTCGGATATGGCGGCGGCTTCTACGACACGTTCCTGGCCACGTTCGATGGCGTCTCGGTAGGCCTCTGCAGGGAGGCCACCTGGAGCCAGGACCTGAGTGCCGAGGGCATCATCGACGCGCATGACCTGCCCGTGCGCGTCGTGGTGACGGAGGGGCGCACGGTAAGGGTTGGGCCCTCGTAGCCCGTAGCTGCGCTACCATGAAGGCACCCGTCCAAGAGGAGTTACCATGCACTACGACGGCATGACCTTCCGCCCGCCCTATGAGGCATACTCGCTGCTGTTGCAGGTGACGCGCGGCTGCAGCCATAACGCCTGCACGTTCTGCAGCATGTATCGCTCCGTTCCGTTCTCCGTGTCTCCTCTGGAGGAAATCGTGGAGGATCTGGCGGAGGCCGCACGCGACTACACGTACGCTCGGCGCGTCTTTCTGGTCAACGGTGACGCCTTCTGCCTCTCGGCGGACGAGCTGGCAAACATCGCCGACATGATTCACGAGGCCTTGCCTTATGTGGAATCGATCGGCTGCTATGCGCGCATCCCCAATGTGGTCTCAAAGACCGACGACGAGCTGGCCATGCTCGCCGCCAAGGGGTACGCCGACATCAACATCGGCGTGGAGTCGGGGCTCGACGACGAGCTGGCCTTCAAGAACAAGGGCTTCGACGTGGCCACCGCTCGCGAGCAGTTCAGGCGCCTGCATGCGGCGGGGCTCACCTTCAACGTCAACATCATCAACGCGGCGGCTGGTCCCTCGCGCATCGCCGAGCATGCGGCCGCCAACGCTGCGCTCGTGAACGAGGCGCGCCCCACGCTCATCTTCGTGTCGCCCCTGCACGTGGACCCAGGCACGCCGCTCGTCCGCCTGGTGGAGCAGGGGGCTTTCGAGGAGTGCACGCTCGGGCAGTACCTCGAGGAGGAGATTGCCTTCTTGGAGGGCCTCACGCTCGATGACTGCGTCTTCTTTGGACTGCACGTCTCCAACCCGGTGCCCGTACAGGGCTTGCTCGGTCGCGACAAGGCCGCCTTGCTCGCCAGATTGCGCAGGGGCATGGCGGAGATCCCGTGCGAGGTCCTCGATTCGCATCCGTCAAAAGGTGCCGAGGGCAGGTTGAGGTAAACCCTCTGAGGGCGATCCCCGCGATTACCGCCATAGCGACCTTAGGGGCCCCATCGCCCATCGCCGCCCCACCAGGAGTCCAAGTAGACGAATCCGCGTGATTGTATGTCGCGGGATGCCATTTTCTTGTGTATCATCTAATTGGATATGCTGGGACTCATTTGGGAGGGACTATGAAGCTCTCGGGTAGGCACTTGCTTGTGGTCGTGGCGATGTGCGGCCTGTTGGCGTCGGGCGTGGGCCTGGTGACCAACGTTGCCGGACTGTTCTTCACCCCCGTATCGGAGGAGTTCGGGGTCCTTCGTGGCCAGGTGAGCCTCATGCTCACCATCACCAACATCTCGTTTGCCTTCGGCGGCATGATCGCCCCGCGCCTGCTCACCGAGAAGACCCTGAAGCCGCTGCTCATTGGCGCGACGGTTGTCAATGCGGCCGCTACGGTGGGCTTCTCGTTCTGCCAGGGCGTCATGCCCATGTACGCGCTCTGCGTCGTGCGCGGCCTGGCTGCCGGCATGATTGGCTTCGTCTTTGTCACCTCGGTCATCAACCGCTGGTTTGTGACGAACGTCGCCCTGGCGTCGAGCATCGCCATGGCCTGCAGCGGCCTTGCGGGCGCGCTCTTCTCGCCGATCATCAATGGCATCATCAGCGGCGTGGGCTGGCGCATGGGATACGTCGCCATCGCCGCCTTCACTGCACTGCTCAACCTTCCCGCCATCCTGCTGCTGCCCTCGCTCGACCCCGCCACGGCAGGGCTCGAGGCGCTTGGTGCCGGCACCGTGACGGACGAGCCCAAGGCCGGGACGAGCGCCGCGACTGCGGCCGCAGCCCCGGTGAGCATGATCCTCCTCGGCGCGGTCATCGGCTATGCGGTTCTTGCCACCGCGGTGACCTCCATCCCGCAGTTCTTCCCCGGTATGGCCGAGAGTTACGGCTTTGGCGCGGCGCTGGGAGCCTCGATGCTGTCCGCCTCCATGGTGGCCAACAGCCTGGGCAAGATCGTGCTCGGCGCGCTCATCGACCGCCTGGGCACCCGCATCTCCACGCTGATCTATGCGGCGGTCGTCGCGGCGTCGCTGGTCATGCTGCTGATCCTGCGCAGCCCCCAGATGCTCATCGTGGCGGCGGCCCTGTGCGGCCTGTGCTACTCGCTGGGCACCGTGGCCATCACCATGATCACGCGCGACGCCTTTGGTGTCGCCAACTACGACAAGACCTATCCCACCATCAGCCTTGCGGGCAACTTTGCCAACGCCATCTTCTCCTCGGTGGTCGGCTTCATGTACGACTTCTCCGGCGGCTACGTGCTGCCCATCATCGTGCTGCTGGTCTGCTTGGGTGCTGCCGTGGCGTCCATGCTGTATGTGTACGCGCATCGTGCGGAGACTGCCGCGTAGGGTTCGTGACGCCTGTCCACAGCTGGAGGTTGGGCAAAACTGACGGCTTTGCGCCGGGTCGCTTGTGACGTTTCGACGTTGCGAAGCGGCCCGGCGCTGCTATTACGTGAGATGCGCCAGGCGGCCCGACAAAATGACGGAATCTGGGTACAAAACATGCCCAGATTTGAGTATATGAACGCCCAACGGTTCCCTATACGCTGAAAACGAAGATTTTGGGCCATCAGCTGTCGAGAGTTTCTGAAGGATTGGGGTTTTGCACAGCCCAATCCAAGAGTGTTATGCAAGCAGGGTGCGTGATGGGTGACAATGGGGCTATCGGCAAACGCGCGAAAGACCCGGACAAAAGGAGAGCGCAGATGGCAGAATACAAGAGCGACATCGAGATCGCACAGGAAGCGACGATGCTGCCCATCTCTGAGGTCGCCGCAAAGGCGGGCCTCACCGAGGACCAACTCGAGCACTACGGCAAGGTCAAGGCCAAGGTCGACATCAACTCAATGAAGGACATGCCCAGCAGGGCAAAGCTCATTCTCGTTACCGCCATTAACCCCACCCCCGCGGGCGAGGGCAAGACCACCACGTCGGTGGGCCTCGCCGACGCCATGAACCTCACCGGTCGCCAGACGATGCTCTGCCTGCGCGAGCCGTCTCTGGGCCCCGTGTTTGGCGTCAAGGGCGGCGCCGCTGGCGGCGGCTATGCCCAGGTCGTCCCCATGGAGGACATCAACCTGCACTTCACCGGCGACTTCCACGCCATCGGCGCAGCGAACAACCTGC
>CAMYZR010000117.1 GCA_947303905.1 uncultured Atopobiaceae bacterium | reverse complement strand
TCGCCCCAGACCCACAAGTCTCCATTGACTACTGCTGCAGAGTTTATGTTCTCAGCAACGACTTGCTGGATTGCGCTCGCGGCATTGGATGAATCCCAAGCCGAGAGCATCTTCATTTCTAACAGGTCTCCGCTTTTGCTCTTCTCGGCGAATTCTTCCCCCTCAGCCACTGAGCTCACTGGGAGTAATTCCACCATGATTGCCGCAACGACCAGCAGTAGAAAGAGCTGACCCAACCCGCTTCGAATCTTACCCTTCCTCAGCATTTGCCCTCCCCGGATTCTGTCATGCCTACATATGACATACTTGTATTATTCATATAGGATAAGTTTATATATTTCAATGTTTAAGAGCGTGACAGCGGTCTATAGAACACAAATGGCCGTTAGTCCGTATGAAGGGTCGTTATAGAAGTACTCCTATTGAACACTATTGGGAGAACCAATATATTCTCGATAGTCGTAAGGTGCCCATATGTACTCTAACGCACTGCTTGTTTCTCCTAGCTTGTAACGTGGACAAGGAGCCAGTGGCTTACTCGTTGACTGACAATCGTAGCGTGCCGGTGAAACCAGCCGCGTCCGCCTACCTTGCAAACGGGTCATCGTACGCCTTGACGCCTGGCTTGGGCGGTATGCTCACCAGCATGTGGACGTGGTCGGGCATGAGGTGCCCCTCTATGATCTCCACGTCCTTCCACTGGCACAGCGACCCGAGGATCTCCCCGAGGTCTTTCCGGTACTGGTTGCAGATGATTTTCCTCCCATACTTGGGTGTGAACACGATGTGGTACTTGCACAGCCACTTCGCGTGCGAGGGACCGTTGGCCTCCTGGGCCATGGCTCTAGCCTTCCCCTGAAGGCTGGCGACCTGAACAATCACCATCCTGGGGGGGGTCTCCCGTCGCATAGCGCCCTTTGTCGTCCACCCGCACAGCGGGTGGGTTTTGATGCCGCGCGTACCGCGCGGCACAGATTTGTTGACCCTAGACGAAAAAGGGCTGGCAGACGGTGCCTGCCAGCCCACAAAGCTCACGAAGCCAGATGTGCGTCTGCCCGTTACCCCTCAAACGGGACCACGTGCTTAACGGCATCGTCGACCGAGACCCCTGCCTCGTCGTTGTCCATGTCGAGCAGCTGGTAGCGCCAGTTGCCCATGCCGAGCTCGTGCATGTACTCAAGCTGACGCAGGCCATGACGGCTGGTGATGCGCTCGACGAGGTCGTGGTTGTGCACCAGGCCGGCGTCGGTCATAGCCCACACGAGGTCGATGCAAGCGGAGTCGATGGCGCAGATGTCGGTGGAGGCCAGGATGCCGACATTGGGCGTCACGACAGGCTGGGCGGAGACGCCCTCGCAGTCGCAGCTGACGCTCATGTTGCGCATGACGTTGACGTAGACCACATGCTCGCCGAAGTGGTCGATGGTGGCCTTGGTGGACTCGCTGATCTTCTCCATCAGCTCCTCCTGGGCCACGCTCCACTGGGCGCCCCAAGACTCGCCATTGTCGGCGGTCTGGGCATGAATCCACTTCTTGCCCTCCTTGCCGGAGGCGCAACCGATGCCGATGTTCTTGTTGGAGCCACCGAAGCCGCCCATCATGTGGCCCTTGAAGTGCGTGAGCGTGAGCATGGAGTCATAGTTGGGCAGGTGAGAGCCCACGGCCATGGTGTCAAACCACTTGCCACCCTCGACGGGGAACTCCACGTAGCCCTCGTCGTCGGTGATGTCCACGGGACAGAAGGTCCAGCCGTTGACCTTGAGCGTCTCGAGGTGCTTCTCGGTGGTGTCGCGGTCGCCCTCGTAGTAGGTGTTGGTCTCGATGATCGTCGCGTCGGGCAGGTCGTTCTCGATGAGCTCCTTCACCCAGGCGGCCGGGATGATGTTGGGGCCGTGCTGCTCTCCCGTGTGGAGCTTGACGGCGACCTTGCCCTCAAGGGCGCCGGACACCTTTGCCACGGCCTTGCGCAGGCCCTCGGGCGAGATGTCGCGAGTGAAGTAGACGATGGACTGATCGCCATCGCGCTCGCTCATGGGGATGTAGGTGTCGCCATTGGTAGCGGGAGTTGCATTGTGAATGAGCATGGTTCCCTCCTTGCCCTCTTTTAATTCCATGCAGCTGGTATGAATTGTACCGCAGCCCCAACCATCAAAAGCGCCGCGCAGTTCAAGACCGCGCGGCGCGAGTCGCCGATATGTCTCGTACTAACCCCGCGGCCCACCGCCCATCTGGCCGCTCATTTCCCCTTCGGGAGCACCGCCCATGGCCTTGTCGCCTCGCATGCCCATACCGCCGCCCATCATCGAGTTGGCAAGCGAGCTCACCTGCTCGCCATTGACGGTCACCGTGCCACCGGTCAGCTCGCCAGCACCATCGAAGTCAAACGCAAACTGGGCATTGATGTCGACTGTGCCGCCGCTGATGTAAAGGTTGCCGTTGGAGTCGATGGCGTCGGTGTCGCCCGAGCCCATGGTGATGGAGATGGTGCCACCCGTGACCTCGACGGCGGGCGTGCCGATGGAGCTCGACTTGGTCGTGGCGTTGATGCCGTCATCGCTCGCGGCGATCTGGATCTCGCCCCCATTTACCTGCACGTACGTGGACTCCAGGGCCTCACCTGCAGTGATGTCGAAGCTGCCGCCATCGACCTGCAGATACGTGGTGGCGCGGATGCCGTCGCTTGCCGCGTCGATGTCGAAGCTACCACCACAGATATAGACGGAACCGACCGTGTCGTCCTCGTCATTCTCCGCGTGCAGGGCATCCGCCTGGGAGCTGATGGCAAAGCTTCCGTCAGAGATGCTGATGGAGTCGTTTGCCTCAAGGGCGTCACCGGTGGAGCTGATCGTATACGTGCCACCCGTCACCTTGAGGTCATCCTTGCAGGAGATGCCGTTGTCGGTGGAGCTGATGGCGAGCGCACCCAAACCGTTGAGCACAAGGTCGTCCTTGGAGAAGATGACCGCATCGGTGTTGGTGTCACCGTCTGCCACAAAGGTACCCGTAACGGAGAGTGTGTTGGAGCTTCCCTCCGTGGTGGTCACAAAGACCTTATCTGCACTCACGACGTAGATGACCGGCGCGTCGGCATTGGTAATGCTCACGCCGTCCAGCACGATCTGGACCTTCTCGGTGGAGTCGGCATCGACCGTGACGGTCACGTCGGATGCCTCGCCGGACAGTACGTAGACGCCTTCGCTGGTTATCGAAACGTCCTCGCCACTCGTCAGCGTGAGGCGGGTAGCGTCGCTCAGGTCCGCCGTCTGCGTGAGGTCACGTTCGGTAAACAGGTCGGTCGTGTCGATGACGCCCGTGGTGGAGAGCTTGGCCTCCGAGACCACGACGTTCTCGGCAGTCGTCTCGCTTGCTTGCGCCACCTCAGTCGTCTCGCTTGCCTCTGTCACCTCGATCGACAACGGGATCGACTCGCTCTCCTGCGCTTCGATCTCAGCTGACTTGGATGCTGCGCCCATGCATCCAGAGAGGGTCGTGGCAAGTGCCGCAGAGAGAAGCACTGCGGTGACTCCGCGGGTGTACTGGTTCTTCATGGTGGAATACCTCCTTAGACAAGGGTCTCTTGACCCACGTCTAAGCCTACGGCCCTAACCTTTGGACAACCTGAAGACGCGGCTTTGCCACATGCCTGAGAGCGCTTTCAGGTTTGAGGCTTCACACAGCTGCTGAGACCACCACTAACCAGTAAAAGGGTATCGCAGGCACTCACGCACCTGCGATACCTCTCCTTCGGCTTACCGACAGCCAAAAGGCTTAACAGTAACCCCTCCCTCGGCTATGTGTGGTGGAGCTACTTGCCCTGCTGAGCCAGCCAACGACGATGGCTGACGTTGCGAGCAGCGGTCATGGAACGCGGCTCGTCAGGGAAGACGATCGGATTGGGCGTGCCGTTGTTCCAGAGCTCGAGCACGTCCTCGGCCTCCTCGATGACGCCCTCGATGTTGATCTGGCCATAGAGGCGCATGGGCAGGATGAACACGGGAATGCGCAGACGCCCTTCCTGCGTAGCGGTCTTGGCCGGATACTCGAGATGTGGGCAGCACAGGGCAACATCGACCTCGTCCTGGCGCTGCTTCTCAGAGCCCGACGAAAACGCTGCGGACTCGCCCCACAGCATCGAGAACGGGATGAACTGAAGGGTCACATCGTCCTTGTACTCGCTCTCGGCTAGCTGCTTGTTGAGGTGAGCCGCCATGGTCGAAGACGAGAAGCCGCCGCCACAGCAGATTGCGATACGAAGCATTGCGTGCCCCTTTCCCTTTTGGGTTATCCCTTTTCCTTGCTTATAAGTATCGTTCAGTTTCAGCTCGTTGCACATTCCAGTCTGTTACGGGAACAACGCGGTCGCCAGCCGTCTTCAGGTCTGTGAGTTCCGACTCGTTTTATCCGTCAGTCGGAACGCCGCGCTTCGCGCCTTGCAGATGCCTTACTGTTGGGGCGAGGGAGGCATCATGACGTCATCACAGCACGCCCTTGACTTTGCCCGCGAGGCATCGCTCGGGCTACCAGGTTCCATCAAGCAGGTCGCCGACTTTCTCCTCAGCGAGGGAACTGGCATCGAGCAGCTCACCATGCGCGAGATTGCCGCACGCGCGTACACATCAAAGCCGACGCTGGTGCGCTTTGCCAAACAGGCAGGCTATGCCGGCTGGAAGGACTATCGCCGCAACTTCCTAGCCGCCATGGGCGCCGAGGAGGAGCGACTTGCCCGTCAGCGCGAGGTGGACGTCAACACCCCCTTTGGCCCCAATGCGACTGCTGACGAGGTAGTCGGCAGCCTGGCGCGCATCCAGCGCCTCGCCGCAACGGAGATGGAGGAGTCGCTCGACCGAGAGGCGCTTGCGCGGGCGGCAAGCATCCTGCTGTCATCGCACGACCTAGTCCACTTTGGCGTCATGCACAACTACCAGCTGGGCAAGATACTCGCCTCCAACCTCTCCCTCATCGGGCTGCTCTGCCGCACGCCACAGACCAACGCTGAGGTGGCATCCATCGCCAATCACCTCTCCCGAGAAGACTGCGTTGTCGTGACCTCATACTCGGGCGGGCTGGAGCACATCCCCATGGCCTTTGTCCCCATGCTCAAGGAGCGTGGGGTATCCGTCATCGCCGTCACCAACTCGCGGCACAGCCCGCTTACCCTCATTGCCGACGTGGCCTTGACCTACACGCCACTCGAGCACTTCCACGCCAAGATCGCCGACTTCTACAGTGGGACCTGCACACAGTTCATCCTCAACAGCCTCTATGCCGCTTGCTATGCGCAACGTTTTGAGCAGAGCCGCGCGAATCGCCGAAGCGTTATCGAGGGCGTGAGCGTGATAGCCCCGTCCGACTTCGGCCACATGGACGATTGAGGCTGCAGGACGGGAGGGGCGGACCAGACCAAAGAAACCGTCCCCAATGGTCGCCCTCGGGGGTGCGGACGAAGAGTTGGACCAAACCAGGTCCGGATTGGAGTCCGCATGTACCCTGAGGAGGCGAGGGGGCCGTCGCCGAGTACGCCCGCAAGGGCCACTCCCACCGCGAGGCCGCGAGGGCCTTCGGGATGGGCGGAATGACGGCGTGTGAGGCGTGTCAAGTTTTCGGACAC
Organism: uncultured Atopobiaceae bacterium; assembly: GCA_947303905.1. GTDB lineage: Bacteria > Actinomycetota > Coriobacteriia > Coriobacteriales > Atopobiaceae > UBA1367. The sequence continues at coordinate 30 of CAMYZR010000117.1, read as the reverse complement.
GAATGGTTCGGGGATTACGCTGCCAGGGGC
>CAMYZR010000116.1 GCA_947303905.1 uncultured Atopobiaceae bacterium | reverse complement strand
TGCCCAGATTGATGCTCCCGGTGCCCACCGCGATGAGCGAACCGACGATGGCGCAGAGCACGTAGCTTACGTTGCCCAGGCTCATGACCACCGGCATCAGGATGTTGGAGAGGCGGTTTGCCTGCATGGCGGAATCGCGCAGCGCATGGTTGCGCTCGTGGAACTCGTCAATGGAACGCTGCTCGTGGCAGAAGACCTTGACGACCTTCTCGCCTTGGATCGTCTCCTCGATGAAGCCGTTGACCTCGCCCAGGCGCCTCTGCTGGTCGGCGAAGTGCTTGCCGGCCGCGCCACCGATCTTGCCCGCGGCCATGAGCATGAGCGCGACCATCACGAGCGTTATCACCGTCAGCGGCACGGACAGCACGATCATCGATACGAGCGTCATGACGATGGTGACCGCCGAGTTGACGAACTGCGGGATGGTCTGGCTGATGAGCTGGCGCAGCGTGTCGATGTCGTTGGTGTAGATGGATATGATGTCGCCATGGCTGTGCGTGTCAAAGTACTTGATCGGCAGGCTCTCCATGTGCTCGAAGACGTCGATGCGCAGGTCGCGGAGGGTGCCCTGGCTCACGGTGACCATCGTGCGGTTGTTGAGGTAGGCCGCCGCGACACCGAGGGCAGCCACCAGAAGCAGCCGTCCGATCGCCCCGGCGAGCGGGCCATAGTCGGTGGAGCCCGACTGCATCATGGGGGTGATGTAGTCGTCGATGAGCGACTGGGTGAAGAGCGTCGAGCGCACGGTGGCAAAGGCGCTCACCAGAATGCAGAGGATAACGAGGCAGAAGTGCAGCTTGTAGTTGCGCCACACGAGCTTGAAGATCTCCATCACGGGACCGAGGGCCTTGCGGTCGACCTTGAAGGACATGGTGCGCGGTCCACGGGCACCGGGTCCGCCCTGCTTGCCGTTGTTGCTGGTTGCCATCTCGCGTCACCTACCTCTCTGCCTTCTTGGAAGGACGGATCTCGTCGGCAAAGGCTGGGTCGTTGCGCTGCGACATCGGGTCGTAGAGCACCGCGGCACCTTCTGGCTCGTCGAAGTCCGCCTCGCTGCCCGACTTGTTCTGTGCCTCGTAGACGTCGCGGTAGATCTGGTTGGTCTCGAGCAGCTCGGCCTCGGGGGCAAAGCCGGAAAGCCGACCCGCGTCAAGGACGAGGATGCGGTCGCAGGAGCCAAAGCTGCTGACGCGCTGGCTGATGATGAGCTTGGTGGTGTCGGGGATCTGCTCGGCAAAGGCACGCTGGATGGAGGCGTCGGTCGCCGTGTCCACGGCGCTCGTGGAGTCGTCGAGTATGAGCACGCGGGGACGCTTGAGCAGCGCACGCGCAATGCACAGGCGCTGGCGCTGGCCGCCAGAGACGTTGGTCCCGCCCTGCTCGATCATGGTCGCGTAGCCATCGGGGAAGCGCTCGATGAACTCGTCCGCACAGGCCGCCCTGCACGCACGCTGGCACTCCTCGAGCGTCGCGTGCTCGTTGCCCCAGCGCAGGTTATCGAGAATCGTTCCGGAGAAGAGCGTGTTCTGCTGGAGCACCACGGCCACCGCGTCGCGCAGGACCTCGGTGTCGTAGGCGCGCACGTCTTGGCCGCCCACGCGCACCACGCCCGAGTCCACGTCGTAGAGGCGGCTGATCAGGCTCACGAGCGTCGTCTTGCCAGAGCCCGTGCTGCCCAGAATGCCAATGGTCTCGCCCGAGCGGATCGAGAAGTCGAGGTCCTCAAGCGTTGCTTCGCCCGTGCCCGCCGCGCGATACGCGAAGGTCACGTGGTCGAAGTCGATCGAGCCATCGACGACCTCGGTCAGGGCGTTCTCGGGGCTCACGATGTCGGGCTGCTCCTCGAGCACCTCGACGATGCGCTGGCCGCTGGCCGCGCTCATCGTGACCATCACGAAGATCATGGTGAGCATCATGAGGCTCATCAGGATGTTCATGACGTAGCCCAAAAGGCTCGTGAGCTCGCCGGTGGTGATCTCCCCCGCCAGGATGGAATGCGTGCCAAACCAGCTGAGGGCGATGATGCAGCCGTACATCGCGCACATCATCACGGGGTTGTTCCATGCAAGCAGGCTTTCCGCCGACACGAAGAGGTCATGCAGCTCGTCAGCCGCATGCTTGAACTTCGCGCTCTCGTGGTCCTCGCGCACGAAGGCCTTGACCACGCGGATGGCAGTCACGTTCTCCTGCACCGAGGCGTTGAGGTCGTCGTAGCGCCGGAAGACGTTGCCAAACATGGGCATCGTCTTGAGCATGATGGTGATGAGCGCCGTGCCCAGAAGCACCATCGCCACGAAGAAGATGACCGAGAGGCCCGGCGAGATGATGACGCACATCACGATCGACACCACAAGCGTGATGGGGGCGCGCGTCGCGATGATGAGCGCCATCTGGAAGGCGTTCTGCACGTTGGTGACGTCGGTGGTCATGCGCGTGACGAGGCCCGCCGTGCTGAACTTGTCGATGTTGGAGAACGAGTAGGTCTGCACCTTCTCGAAGAGCGCGTCACGAAGGTTGGCAGCAAGGCCTGTCGCAGCCTCGGAACCAAAGATGCCCGAGCTGGCGCCAACCATGAGGGCAAGCACCGCGCACAGGAGCATGATGATGCCCCACTTGAAGACCTGTCCCATGTCCCCCACCGCAATGCCCTGGTCAATGAGCAAGGCCATCACATAGGGAATGAGCACCTCAAGGCCTACGGCCGCGAGGGTGAACAGCGGCGCCAGAATCGTCGCGACCCTGTACTGTTTGAGCTGCCCCATCAGCTTGCCGATGATATTCATGCGCCCTCCTTCGCATTCAATAGCGTTCTATTAATAGCATGCTATTATATGCTCGACAAGAGATACATCCCTAAGGGATGTCAACATCAGCAATTGTGCATCGCATGAGGAGGCGGCCTCGCATGGAAACGGGCCAGCGGCACATCGGGCGACTTATAAAGCAGATTGACGACGAGCTCAGGCGACAGATCGACAACGAGATGCGTCCGCGCAAGATGACGATGTCGCAGATGCGCGTGCTCATCGAGCTGCACCATGCCGACGGCGGCGAGCTGACCTTCAAGCAGCTAGAGCAGTCGCTCGGCGTGGCACAGTCAACCATGTGGGGCCTCGTCGCACGGCTCGAAACCAAGGGGCTGGTGGAGAGCCTGGGCGACCGTCAGGACGCGCGTGCCAAACTCGTGCGCATCACCGCGGCAGGCACGGAGCTCCGCGAGCAAAGCTACGAGATGATGCTCACCCACGAGCGCCAGCTGGTGGCGGACCTGACGCCCGAGGAGGCGAGCACGCTGGCCACGCTTCTCGAGCGGGTGCACGCGTCCCTTATGCAGTCGTAATCAACAGCCGTATCGTTCAGCCACTGCTCATGAGGTCACCCGATCCGTGTCACGGATCAGCCACTCGTCATAGAGCATCTCGTCCAACTCCTCGTCAGTGAGAGCGGTATCGGATGCCCGATCGACATTGGCGAGCTCATGCAGCTTCGATTGCCATCCGTCAATATCCGCAAGGGGCGCGGCTCCACGTGAGGGTGTCATTCGTAAGTCCTGTTCAGCAATAAGCATAATAAGAGCCTCCTCGGCTATAGGAGGTGTGCGTGCAAGAATCCCTCGACAAGATCGAGCGCCTCCTGGCAGCGAAAGCCATTGCTGCCATGGTTGGCGTCAGGCAGCTTGTAGAAGGTCACGTTCTGACCGGCCTCGCGCAAGCGCTCGTACAACCGGCATGACTGGTCGAAGTTCACCAGCTGGTCGCGCCCGCCATGCATGATGAGAATGGGCGGCAGCGTGCAATCGCATGCATCGGGCACGTAGGAAACGGGACTCGCGGCCTCGGCCCACTCAGGATGCTCGAGCACGTTGCGCCGCCCGATGAGGCTTCCCTCAGGCGAGCCGGGATCCATGTGATCCTGGGCGCTGGGCACGAGGTTCATGCGGCCAAGGTCAGTGGGCCCGTACCAGTCCACCACACAGCGGGGCGCGCAGTCAAACTCTTGGTACTCGGGCGTGTCGAGCTCGATGGTCTCACCCTCCGCCTGCACAGAAGCGGGCCCTTCCACCGTGAGGGTCGCCATGAGCACCGTGTGGCCGCCAGACGAGTCCCCCCAGAAGCCAAGCCTCTCGGAGTCGATATGCAGCTCCTCAGCGTGCGCGCGAAGGTAGCGCACCGCCGTCTTGAAGTCCTGCATCTGGGCGGGGAACGGTGCCAGGTCGCTCTCGCGATACTGTACGCAGGCCACCACAAAGCCGCGTTCCGCAAGGCGCACGTGATCCGTGAAGTGCCCGTAGAGGTTCTGGCGACGCCATGCGGATCCCTGGCAGAACACGACGCAAGGGTAGCCGTCCGTCTCGTAACGGGCATAGATGGGATCCTTGGACGAGGGAATGAGCACGTACAGCTTGCGTGGACACGATGAGCCGTCAGCAAGCGGGCGCGTTACGTAGGTAAGCTCTCGACACTCCACCTGCATCCTGTCGTCATCGACGGTCCCCTCCAACAGAAGGCATCCGTCGGGCAGCTCCTCGTTGCGCGGAAACTCTGACAGAGGAATATCGGGTGTGGGTGTGACAAGCATTGGCCTGGGCGTCATGGTTCTCTCCTTTTTCGGATTCTGCCAGCATTGTACGAAAGAGGGCCCCGGATTGCTCCGAGGCCCGAAAAGGAAGGGTGTTTTGCATCCGCTCCGTTTATGCTGCGGTCTTCTCGGCTGCAGCCTCTGCATCGGTCTTGGTGCCCAGGACGAACACTGCGACGATGGCGACCACGGTAGCGATCACGCCGCCCACGGCCAGGCCGATGAAGCCCTTGTCGATGCCGTTGACCGGGTCGATGTAGCAGGGCAGGCCAAGCCAGCCGTTCGCACCAGGGGTGAACCACTTGGCGCCGCAGGCGCCAGCGATGGCGCCACCAATGCCGGAGCCGAGGAACGTGGCCCACATGAGCTTCTTGCGGGGGATGAGGATGCCGTAGAGGGCGGGCTCGGCGACACCAAAGATGCTGGAGATGAGGGCGGGGATGTGGAGGGACGTGTTGAGCTCCTTGTCCTTGGTCTTCAGGACCATGCCGATGCAGGCACCCATGATTGCGCCGCAGCCAGCGAAGTTCAGCGGGTTGAGGGTGGAGTAGCCCACGGCGCTCATCTCGGTGAACCACAGGGGGATGATGCCCCAGTGCAGGCCGAACATGACGAGCAGGCTCCAGAAGGTGCCGACCACGAGGCCAGCGAGTGCGGGCGAGATTCCCAGGAAGGCCTGGATGCCGATTGCGACAGCGTTGGCAAGGATAGTGGTCACAGGGCCGATGATGAGCAGACCGGCGAGAGAGGCGATGACCATCGTGAGGACGTTGGCGAAGATGCCGCGGATGAGCTCGGGAAGGCAGCCCTCGAAGAACTTGTGCACCTTGGAGGCAAGCCAGATGATGGGGATGGAGGGCAGGACCTGAAGGTAGTAGTTGAGCAGGACCAGGGGAATGCCAAAGACATCACCGTAGACGTTGGCCTGCAGCAGCGAGTTGCCCTCGAAGAGCACGCCCGTGGGATCGCCGCCGGTCATCGCGACGAGGTCGGGGTAGATGAGGACCGCACCGATGGCCATGGAGAGCACGGGCTTGAGGCCGAACTTCTGGCCTGCCGCCCAGGCGACGATGATGGGGAAGAACT
>CAMYZR010000115.1 GCA_947303905.1 uncultured Atopobiaceae bacterium | reverse complement strand
GAGGTTACGGTGCGCATCACGGCGCAGGACGGCCGCGTCTACAACGGCCGCGGCGCCGACAACGACATCATCGTGTCGTCCGCCAAGGCCTACATCAATGCGGTCAACCGCATGATCGAGGCCTCGCGCGCACGCGGCTAAACGAGTTTCGCAGTCGCACGGGACTGGGGGGCACCCCCGGTCCCGTGCGCCATCTAGGGAGGGTCCATGCAGACGCTGACCGGTGCACAGATTCTGGTGCAGACGCTCGTCGACCAGGGCGTGGACACCATCTTTGGCTTTCCCGGCGGGACGGTCATCGACATCTACGATGCGCTGTACGACGTCTCCGACCAGATCCGCCACGTCGTCACCACCCACGAGCAGCATGCAACTCACGCTGCCGACGGCTACGCTCGCGCCACCGGACGTACGGGCGTGGTGCTCGCGACGTCTGGACCGGGTGCCACCAATCTGGTGACAGGCATTGCGACGGCCTTCCTCGACTCGGTGCCCATGGTGGCGATCACGGGCAACGTCGCGGGCAGCGTCATCGGCACCGACGCCTTCCAGGAGCTCGACATCACCGGTGTCACGCTGCCCATCACCAAGCACAACTACTTCGTGCGCGACATCGCCCGCTTGCAGGACACGGTGCGCGAGGCCTTCGCGCTGGCCAACTCTGGACGTCCCGGTCCGGTGCTGGTGGACATCCCACAGGACGTGCAGCGGGCGGGCTTTGCCTTCGAGCACAAGCCTCCCGTGGCCCCGCGACCCCATCGCATTCCCAAACCAGAGGTGATCGAGGCTGCAGCCGCGGCGATCAACGCTGCTAGGCGACCCTTCATCTACGTCGGCGGCGGCGTCATCGCCTCCGATGCGGGCAAGGAGGTCGTCGAGCTGGCCGAGCGCATCGATGCCCCCATCGGCACGTCTCTCATGGGCATATCCGGAGTCCCCACCACCAACCCCCGCTACCTGGGCCTTCAGGGCATGCATGGCCACTATGCTTCGACGATGGCCATGGACGAGTGCGACTGCCTCATCGCCTTGGGCTCGCGCTTCAACGACCGCGCCACCGGCGACCGCAGCAAGTTCCGGCCGTCCGGCAAGGTGGTGCGCATCGACATCGACAGCTCCGAGCTCAACAAGACGCTGATCGACCAGGTCGACGTGCGTTCCGACGTCAAGACGGCGCTCGTGGAGCTGCTGCCGCTCGTCGAGAGCCATCGGCATCCTGCCTGGAAGCGCAAGCTGTCCCAGTTCCGTGCCTGCGAGCAGGGCTTCGATGACGTGCGGGAGGGTCTCACGCCGCGCTCGATCATGGCGGTGATCGACCGTCATCGCGAGCAGGACATGCCGCTCGTCACCGATGTCGGCCAGCACCAGATGTGGGCCGCGCAGTACCTCAACTTCACACGCCCGCGCACCTTCGTGTCCTCGGGCGGCCTCGGCACCATGGGCTTTGGCATGGGTGCGGCCATGGGAGCCTCGATAGCCACCGGCAAGCGCACCATACTCGTGACCGGTGACGGCAGCTTTGCCATGGACATGGCGGAGTTCATCACCGCGGCAGACCATGGCATCCCGCTGACGGTGGTCCTGCTCAACAACGGCGTGCTCGGCATGGTGCGCCAGTGGCAGTCGCTCTTCTATGGGCAGCGGCACTCCAACACCACGCTCGAGCGCAAGGTGGACTACCCGGCCGTGGTGCGTGCGATGGGAGGCGCGGGCGTGCGCGTCTCGACGCTGGACGAGCTCGATGCCGCCCTCGCGACGGCGCTCGCCTCGGAGATGCCCACGCTGATCGAGTGCCCGGTGGACAAGGACGAGTTCGTCACGCCCATGCTCCCTCCCGGAGGCACGATGGACGATCTCGTGTTGAATATGGACGACGTGCGCAAGCGAATGCAGGGGTAAGCTGTAGGGGATATCCCATGGCTGAGGTCTTGCATAGGAGAGGCATTCGATGAACATCTACAGCATCGCCATCATGGTCAAGAACGAGTACGGCGTGCTCAACCGCGTGACCAGCATGTTCAGGCGCAGGCAGTTCAACATCACCTGCCTTACGGTATCGGAGACCGAGACCGAGGACCTTTCCCGCATTACCGTGCAGTTCGAGGCCGAGAACGACCGCGCGCGCGAGCAGCTGGTGGCCCAGCTGGCCAAGCTGCCCGACGTCATCGAGTTCAGGGAGTTCAACCCCGACGAGTCCATCAGCTGCGAGCTGCTGCTCATCAAGATGGCCAACGACCACGACCGGCGCTCCGACATGCTCGACGCGGCTGACGCCTTCCACGCGAAGATCGTGGACTACACGCGCGAGTCGATCATCTTCCGCATCGCGGGCACCAGCCGCCGCATCGACAACTTCATCGACCTCATGCGCGACTACGAGATTCTCGAGGTCTGCCGCACGGGCATCATCAGCCTGGAGCGCGGCAATCAGGTGCTGCGCAACGTGCAGACAAACTAGCATCCCCCGACAGGTCACAGGCACCCATTGCCCGACAGGCATATTCTGGCACTCGTCAACATCTCCTAGAGTAGATGCATCTATGGACGCTTCCCTAGGAGAGGGGATATCTATGAGCAAGATCGTCGTCGTTGGTGCCAACCATGCCGGTACCGCCGCCATCAATACCATTCTTGACAACTACGAGGGCAACGAGGTCGTCGCCTTCGATGCCAATTCCAATATCAGCTTCCTGGGTTGCGGCATGGCCCTGTGGATCGGCAATCAGATCAGTGGTCCCGACGGCCTGTTCTACCAGACCAAGGAGCAGTTCGAGGCCAAGGGTGCCACCATCCACATGGAGACGCCCGTCGACCGCATCGACTTCGACGCCAAGGTCGTCTACGCGACCGGCAAGGACGGCACCGCCTACGCCGAGCCCTACGACAAGCTGGTCCTGGCCACGGGCTCTTTGCCCATCATCCCGCGCTTCGAGGGCGGCGACCTCGAGAACATCCAGCAGGTCAAGCTCTTCCAGAACGCGCAGGAGGTCGTCGACAAGCTCAAGAACCCCGACATCAAGACCGTCGCCGTGGTCGGCGCGGGCTACATCGGCGTCGAGCTGGCCGAGGCCTTCCAGCGCTGTGGCCGCAAGACCCTGCTGGTGGATATGGCCCCCACGTGCATGGCCAACAACTTCGACCCCGAGTTCTCCCAGATGATGGCCGAGAACCTCGAGGCCAATGGCATCGAGGCCCACTATGGCGAGGGCGTCGACCACTTTGAGGGCGAGGACGGCAAGGTCACCAAGATCGTCACCAACAAGGGCGCCTACGACGTCGACATGGTCTGCGTCTGCATCGGCTTCCGTCCCAACACCGGGCTTGTGGCCGACAGCGGCATGGAGCTCTTCCGCAACGGCGCCATCCTGGTCGACCGTCATCAGCAGACGAGCCTGCCCGACGTGTACGCCGTGGGCGACTGCGCAACCATCTTCAACAACTCCCTCTCCGGCGAGCCGGGTTACATCGCCCTGGCGAGCAACGCCGTGCGCAGCGGCATCGTGGCTGGCCACAACATCTGTGGCACCGAGCTTGAGACCCCGGGCGTGCAGGGCTCCTCGGGCATCTGCATCTTCGACCTCAAGATGGTCTCCACGGGCCTGACCGAGGCCGCAGCGAAGCGCGCGGGCGTCGAGGTGAAGACGACCACCGTGACGGACTGCCAGAAGGCCCCGTTCATCGAGCATGACAACCCGGACACCACCATCAAGATCGTCTACGATGCCAAGACGCGCGTCATCCTGGGCGCCCAGCTGGCCTCCACCTACGACATGAGCGGCAACATCAACATGTTCAGCCTTGCCGTGGAGAAGCAGGTCACCATCGACGAGCTGGCGCTGCTCGACATCTTCTTCCTGCCGCACTTCAACGCGCCGTACAACTACATCACGGTTGCGGCACTGTCCGCCGAGTAGGGCGTTTAGGCAACAATCTCGTAGCACGGCGAGGGGGGGCGATGGCTCAAAGCCATCGCCCCCTCCCTATTGACGATTGTCGCCTGGCAACGCTTGCTAGTGGCGACGGAAGAAGCCTCCGCGCTTGGCCACGTCCGCGCGAGGAGCGGCGTCCCATGTGGGTGCGACGCTTCCGTTGACGCGCATGCTCGTCTGCGCGACCGCCATGGCCTCGTAGGCAGCGACGTTGCCAATGCCGTCGGCCATGTACTGGCTGGCGCGATCGGGCCTGATGCCGATACGCCCGGCCTCCGCTGCCGCGTCGATGTTGGCGCCGAGGAACACGAACTCCCAGCCCTTCTCCTGCTGTGCCTCGATCATGCGCTTGACCTCTTCGTAGCTGCGATGCCTGCTTGCGTTCTCCATGCCATCGGTGATGATGGAGAACATCACGTGCTCGGCGCGGTACTCCTCGGGCAGGATGGTCTGGACGCGGTCGATGTAGCGCACAGCGTCGCCCACGGCGTCGAGCAGCGCCGTGCAGCCGCCCGGCTGGTACTGCCTGCGGGTGAGGTTCTTCACCTCGTCGATGGGCTTGCGGTCCACGAGCACGGTGCTCTTGTTGTCAAAGAGCACGATGGACACGATGCACTCGCCGTCAATCTCGCGGTTGCGCTGCAGGGTGGCGTTGAGGCCGCCCACGGTGTCGTCCTCGAGGCCGCACATCGATCCGCTGCGGTCCACGACAAACACGAGCTCGGTCAGGTTCTTCTTCATGATTGCTCCCCTCTCCTAGGCGGACGTGCCGCCTTTCCATGTGCTGCCTTGCAGTCTAGGAAGGAGAGGGGAGCGTTTGGTCAACTGGCAGGTGACATTCGCGAGCCGTGGCCCGGGATCTACAGCTCGAGCGCGAGGAGGTCGTCGATGGTCTGCCGGCGCACGGCGAGGTGCGCCTCGCCACCACTCAGCATGACGAGCGCGGGCCTGAGCACGCGGTTGTAGTTGCTCGACATTGCAAAGTTGTACGCGCCCGTGGAGAGCACGGCGATGATGTCGCCACGTTCGGGCTTGGCGATGCTGATGTCCTCGGCGATGCGGTCACCACTCTCGCAGCAGCGGCCGGCGATGGTGCAGGCAAAGTCGGCGGGAGCGTCCGCGCGGCTGGCGTTGAGCACGGTGTAGGCGCTCTTGTACAGGGCGTAGCGGGGGTTGTCGGTCATGCCGCCGTCCACCATCACGTAGCTGCGGTAGCCCTCGATGGTCTTGATGCGGCCCGCCGCGTAGAGCGTGACGCCCGAGTCGGCCACGATGGAGCGACCGGGCTCCATGAGGATGCGCGGCACGGGATAGCCGTTCTCCTCGCAGCCTGCGTTGAGGTGCTCGGCGATGGCCGCGATGTTGGCGGCGATGTCCACCTTGGGGTCGCCCTCCACGTAGGGCACGGCAAAGCCGCCGCCCAGGTTGAAGGTGCTGGCGACAAAGCCCAGCTCGTCGCGGACGTCGCAGGCAAAGGCGAGCAGGCGGTCCACCTGGTCGCAGAAGGAGCTCGCGTCAAAGATCTGGCTGCCGATGTGGCTGTGGTAGCCCAGGACCTCGACGTTCTCGGTTGCGATGGCCTGGCGCACGAAGGCAAGCGCCTGGCCCGTCTCGATGGGCACGCCAAACTGCGAGTCGACCTTGCCGGTGTTGATGGCGGCCAGCGTGTGGGGGTCGAGGCCGACGGTCACGCGCAGGAGCACCTTCTGGGTGATGCCGCGGGCCTTGGCCTCGCGG
>CAMYZR010000114.1 GCA_947303905.1 uncultured Atopobiaceae bacterium | reverse complement strand
GCCGCCTTCTTCATGAAGATCGGGCGGAGCAGGCGCAGGTAGAGGATGATGTCGCCAGGCCTGAGGACGAAGACCTCCTGAACCGCGCGCGTGATGTCAGCCTCGTCCACGGTGCCCGTGCCAAAGGTGTCCACCATCACCGAGAGCGGCCTGCTCACGCCGATGGCGTAGGCGAGCTGCACCTCGCAGCGCCTCGCCAAGCCCGCGGCCACCACGTTCTTTGCCACCCAGCGCGCCGCGTAGGCTGCGGAGCGGTCCACCTTGGTGCAGTCCTTGCCCGAGAAGGCGCCACCACCGTGACGTCCCATGCCGCCGTAGGTGTCGACCACGATCTTGCGACCGGTGAGGCCTGTGTCGCCCATGGGACCACCCACCACAAAGCGGCCGGTGGGATTGACAAAGACCTCCGCGTCACCCCACTTGATGCCCGCGCCGTCGAGCACGGGCGCAATGACCTTCTCGATCATGTCCTGGCGGATCTGGGAGACCTCGACCTCGGGCGCATGCTGGGTGGAGACGACCACTGCCGTGACCTCGACGGGCTCGTCGTCCTCGTAGCGCACCGTCACCTGGGTCTTGCCGTCGGGGCGCAGGTAGCCGAGCACGCCGCCCTTGCGCACGCGCGCGAGGCGCTCCGCCATCCTCTGTGCGAGGTAGGCGGGCATCGGCATGAAGGCATCGGTCTCGTCCGAGGCATAGCCAAACATCATGCCCTGGTCACCAGCGCCGATAAGGTCGAGCGGATCGGCCGTGCGGCCCGCCTGGGCATCGTAGCTCTGGTCCACGCCCTGCGCGATGTCGGGGCTCTGGTCGTGGATCATGTTGATGACGCCACAGGTCTCGCAGTCGAACCCATACTTGGCACGGTCGTAGCCGATCTGGCGGACCGTGTCGCGCACGATCTTCTGCACGTCGACATAGGCCTGCGTGCGAATCTCGCCCGCCACGATCACGGTGCCGGTGGTCACAAAGGTCTCGCATGCGCAGCGCACGTTGTCGACGCAGGCCGGGACGCCCGTGGGCGAGATGTAGCCCTCGGCCTCGAGGCGCGTCTCCTTGGCCAGGATGGCGTCGAGGATGGCGTCGGAGATCTGGTCGCACATCTTGTCGGGATGACCCTCCGTCACCGACTCGGAGGTAAACAGGTAGCTTCTCTTGGACATGGCATGCCCTCCTTCTCCCGCATAGCGGGTCCTGTAGGGAGCAAAAAGCCCCCTTGCTGCCAAGGGGGCTCAGTGGTGTGAACTCCCCCGTCTTCCAGGCCGCGCACGGCCTGCCGAGAATTGGCACCGTTCCTGTGTGCAGGTGGTTGCCGGAGCGTCATCGGGCTCGGTCCCTCGACTCTATGCGCCTCTCGGCGCCTCTTGACGAGCATTCCTTAGCCTATGTCTTGCCTGGGTTGAGGTAAAGCGCAAATGGGACGATTCCATCCGACGCACCGTTGCGCACGCTGCCTCGCGGCATAGGGGTCCCGCCCTTCCGCCATGCTGGCATGCCCGCAGTAAGGCTATGCGGGCGCCGCCCCGCTTGTTCCCACGCCGTGCAGCATCAGATCCAGAATGCCTGCCGAAACGGCGTCTGCGGAGTCCTCCGCCCTGCCGCTGGCAACGGCAAGCGAGGTGGCCACGAGCCCTCCCGTGGCAAAGATGGCAGCCACGTCTGCGTTGATGTCGCCCCTCACCACGCCCTCTGACTTGGCACGCTCGAGCTGGGCCGCGATGACCTTTGCAGCGCGCGAGAAGTGGGACGAGACCTCCGGCAGCGCCGTGTCCCCGCGTCCCGCCAGCTCGTAGGTCATGGCCATGGCAAGGGGGCTTCCGGAACGCAGACGGCGAGCAAACTCGGCATGAAGGCCGAGCAACGCCTCACGGGCAGATGGGGCTTGCGCGGCAAACGTCTCGATGTCCTCGACCAGCTCGTCTACCGACTCGTCAAAGATGGCGCCGATGAGCTCGTCCTTGTCCGCAAAGTAGTAGTAGAGCGAGCCCTTGGACAGCTGGCAGCGCTCCGCCACCTCGCTCATCTGGAAGTTGGTGTTGCCGCGCTCTGCCATGAGCTCGCTCGCAGCGTGCATGATGCGCTCTTTGGTGCGCACGCTCTTGCGGGTCTTCGAAGAAGAGCGTATGCGCTCGCGGCTGCGCGAAATCTGCTTCCCCACAAGCTCGTGCGCCGCGCTCCGCGCAGCCCTGACCTCGCCCACCAGCTCTGAGGCTCGCTCGTCATTCAAAAGCGACATGGCATTGCTCCTCATACGTCCTCTTTCCTCTCATCGTAGCATCCCCCGCATGCCAGCGCGCATCGGCGTCTGGCGAGCGCACCACATGAAGGCCGCCTCGCAGGCCAAAAGCCTGCGAGGCGGCAGCAACCTTCCTATCTACGCAAGACCTACAGGTTGACCAGCGGATGGAGGTCCATCATGGTCACGGTGCGCTTGCGACGCGCCACCAGGCAGGTCAGGCCGTAGGAGATGGCAAAGAAGCCGAGCAGCGCGGCCACCGACGGGCCAATCAGCGAGAGATCGTTGCCTGCCATGGCCTGGCGCAGCGCCTTGACCACGTAGGTCATGGGCAAATACGGGCTCAGGGCCTGGAAGATGGGGAACTCGGTCTCGATGGGGAAGGTGCCGGCTGCAGTGGTGAGCTGGAGCATGAGCAGCACGACCGAGACGAACTTGCCCGGGAAGCCGAACAGCGCCGCGATCGCCTGCACCATCGCGCAGAACACGAAGCTCGCCAGCATGATGAGCAGGTAGTAGGCCAACGGATGCGCCACGGCGATGCCGCAGGGGAACTGGATGGTAAAGCCCAGCAGCAGCGACTGGATGGCGCCCACGATGAGCCACGGGGCCAGGCCAGCGAAGGCTGCGATGGCCGGGTGGGCACCGCTCATGACCAAGCGCTGGTTGAGGGGCTTGAACAGGAAGGTCATGACCAGAGCGCCAACCCACAGGCCCAGTGCGATGAAGTACGGCGCGAAGCCCGAGCCATAGTTGTCGACGGTGGTGTACTTGACCTGCTCAAGGGTCACCGGCTCGCTCATCATGGCTGCGCGCTTGTCGGAGCCAGACGTTGCGTCGCTGACCTTCTCCACGCCGTCAGCCAGGCCGTCGGCGAGCTCGCCCGAGCCGTCCTGTGCCTTGGCCAGGCCGTCAGTGAGCTCCTGTGAGCCATCGTGCAGCTTGCCCAGGCCATCGGTGAGGTCGGAGGAGCCGGACTCAGCGGCGGCAAGGCCGTCGGTGAGGGTACCTGAGCCCGCCTCCAGCTTGTCCAGGCCACTCGCAAGAGCCGCGGAACCCGTCTTGGCGGTAGCGAGACCATTGGTCAACGTGTTGGAACCGGCATAGAGCGTGCCCAGGGCAGCCTTGAGGGCGGCAGACCCACCCTTGGCAGTCCCGAGACCCTCGGTGAGCGTCTGAGAGCCGCCATGGAGCAACGCGAGCCCGTCGGACAGGGAGGCCGAGCCCGCCTTTGCCTTGGCGGCGCCCACGGCCAGCTCGCCCATGCCCGCTGCGAGGGTCTTGGCGCCATCGGAGGCCACGCCCGCGCCGGTGGCAAGGTTGGAGCTGCCCTGGGCCAATGCGCAGACGCCGCCATAGATGGTCTGGTCGTTTGCGACCGTGAGGGAGTTGACCAGCTCGGAGGTGCCCGCCTTGAGCGTAGGTAGCTGCTTCATCTCCTGCTCGCTGGGCAGCATTCCCTGGGCGCTCTCGAGCGTCGTTCCGGCCGTGTTCAGCACCTCGCCCGCCTGGCTCAGCAGGCCATCGATGCCAGACTCCACCTGCGGCATTGCCTCCTGGATGGTGGCAAGGTCCTTGAGGAGCGCCTTCACGTCATCGCTTTCGGTGAGTGCGGCGACTCCCTTGAGCGTGGTTCCCACGCCCTCGAGGCTCGTGGCGCCTGACTGCAGATTGCCTGCGGCACTCTGCACGTCCGCGCCCGCCTGGGCCACTGAGGTGCCAGCCGTTGACAGGTCATCCCCTGCCACCTGAGCCGCACCTGCCGAGGCCGCCGCGCTTTTCTTTGCATCCTCGATCGCGGCTACCAAGGCAACGAGATCATCCTTGGTCACGGTCTCGGGATCGAGCGAGCCTGCCTGCTTCTCTGCGGCATCAAGCTTGCTGCAGGCGTCTCCTGCCTCAGTGGCAGCGGTGGCGACGTTGGAACCGGCACTCTCAAGACTCGTCTTCGCACCAGAGAGCTTGTCGCCCGCGGTGGCAAGGTCGCTGCCTGTACCCTGGAGCGACTGCTTCGCCGAAGCCATGCCCGACTCCACCGCAGACGGCAGCCCGGAGATCTGCTTTTGGACGGCCGCGGCACGGTCCTTCGCGTCATTGCCCACTTCGACGAGGCCATTTGCCTGTTTGACCAGGTCATCCTTCTGTGCACTGATGCTCTTGAGGTCCTGTGAGACCTCGCCGAGCCCTCCGCGCAGCGCGGAGATCTGATCCTCCATGCCCGTCATCTTGTCAACCAGCGCGCCAACGCCCGCATCCAGCATGGCGAGCTGAACCTGCTTCTTCTCGATTTCGCCCTCGAGCCTATTGGCACCAGCCGCAAGCTGATCGCTCCCGTCCTTAAGCTGGCCCACGCCATGGCTGACCTGGTCTGCGCCGGCCTTGCCCTTCTCGAGTCCATCCGCCAAATCCGCAAGGCCCCGGTCGAGCTCACCTGAGCCAGCCGCCGCATTGCCAAGCCCATTGGTGATGGTCGCCGAGCCGTTCTGGGCACTGGCCAGGCCATCATCGAGCTGCGAGGCGCCATCGGCCGTGGCTGCAAGACCATCGGTGATCTTCTGCGAGCCGTCGGCGGCATCCACCGTACCGTCAGCCAACTGGTGTGCACCGTCCCGTGCGCTCGCGAGGCCATCGGTTATGGCCTGGGAGCCATCGTGGGCGTCGGTGAGACCGTTGTGCAGGGTGGCCGACCCATCCTTTGCGGTCAGCAGGTTGTCGGTGATGGTCTGCGAGCCGTCACGAGCGTCGGTGAGGCCGTCAGCCAGCTCGCTCGCACCGTCAGAGGCAGCCTGCAGCTGCTCGCCCGTGTCGGAGATCTGGTCAAAGATCTGCACGTAGTAGTTCTCGCCGATGGCATAGTTGGTCTCGCTCGTCACCACGCGCATGACCGAGGCGCCCAGGATGGACGAGAGGTAGTTGTTGGCGTCATTGACCTTAAGCTCCAGATGCGCCTTCTGGGGGTCGTCGGAGTCTGCCGAGGCAACCTTCTCAGAGAAGTCGGCGGGGATGGTCACCACGTTGTAGTAGGTGCCCTTCTCCAGGCCCTCCTGCGCCTCCTCGGCGCTGTCCACGAAGCGCCAATCGAGCGCGTCAGAGTCCTCGAGCTCGTCAACCAGGTCGTCGCCCGCATGCACGAGGGTGCCATCCTCGGTCTTAACAGGCACGTCCTCGTTGACCACGGCAACCGGGAGCGTGTCGAGCTTGCCATAGGGGTCATAGAACGCCATGAGGTAAAGCGCCCCATAGATGAGCGGGATGAGCGAGATGCCAAGCATGGCTATCTTCATGCCCGTGCTGGAACGCGCCGCCTGAAAGTCGAGCAGCGAGAAGCGCAGGCCACGGAACGGATTCTTCATGGGGGTTACGCCACCTTTCCATAACAATGGCTTTGCAGCCAGGCTGCCTGCTGGGCGCGCGCCTCGTCGGTGAGGCAGGTGGCCGAGTCAAAGCGAGCGGCGAGGTCATAGTCGAGC
>CAMYZR010000113.1 GCA_947303905.1 uncultured Atopobiaceae bacterium | reverse complement strand
GAGGTCCACCGTGAGATCGCTTGTCGCGGGCACGGTGACTACAGGCACGTTGCGGCTCGCGCAGTAGGTCTTGATGACGCACAGGACGTCAGGGTTCACGGTCTCGGAGACCACGACCTCGCCACGCTTGCGGTCGAGACACATCAGCACAGCCTCAGCAGCGGCGGTGGCCCCGTCATAGACGCTCGCGTTGGAGACGTCCATGCCCGTGAGCTCGCAGATCTGCGTCTGGTACTCGAAGATTGACTGCAGCACGCCCTGGCTGATCTCTGCCTGGTAGGGCGTGTAGGCGGTCAGGAACTCCTCCTTGGAGGTGATCGTCTTCACGATCGCGGGGATGTGGTGACGGTAGGCACCGGCGCCGCGAAGCACCGTGCCAAAGCGGACGTTCTCGCTCGCAAGGGCATCCATGCGGCCGACGACCTCGAGCTCGCTGAGCCCCTCGGGCAGATCGAGCGTGCCAGAGCGGGCCTTCTCGGGTATGACCGAGAAGAGCTCGTCGGCGCTGTCAAGGCCGATGGCGGCGAGCATGTCCGCGCGACCCTCGCGGGTCTCGGGGATGTAGCTGCCCATGGTGCCCTACGCCTCCTGCTCGCAAAGCGCGGCGTACGCCTCGGCATCGAGGAGGTCGCCGACCTCGGTGACCTCGTTCACACGCACGAACCATGCGTCGTACGGGTCCTCGTTGATGGATTCGGGGGCATCGAGCAGCTCCTCGTTGATCTCGGCGACCACGCCGGTCACGGGGCTGAAGACGTCGGAGACGGCCTTGACGGACTCCACGTCGGCAAAGGCCTCGCCTGCCACGACCTCGTCACCCTCCTCCGGGAGGTTGACGAACACGAGGTCGCCCAGGGCGTCCTGTGCGAAGTCGGTCAGGCCGATGGTGTAGACGCCGTCCTCGTTCAGGACCCACTCGTGGGATGCGGTGTAGCTGAGCTCTTCGGGAATGGTAGGCATGATTGCTTCCTCTCTCTTGTCATTGGTGCCTGGTTAAGACGTTGTGCGAGACGTTCCTATGCGTG
Source organism: uncultured Atopobiaceae bacterium (assembly GCA_947303905.1). GTDB lineage: Bacteria > Actinomycetota > Coriobacteriia > Coriobacteriales > Atopobiaceae > UBA1367. The sequence continues at coordinate 4,798 of CAMYZR010000113.1, read as the reverse complement.
CTTGTAGAAGGGCATGGGTACCACGGTCGCCGCGACGCGACGTCCGCGGACCTCGACCTCGAGCTCAGTGCCGACCTCTGCCTGGGCGACGTCGATGCGTGCCATGGCGATGGCGCACTTGAGGTGCGGCGCGAAGGTGCCCGACGTGGTCTGGCCGACGAGCTTCTCCCCTGCGTAGACGTCCATGTGCTCGCGCAGGATGCCGCGACCCTTGGCCTTGAGCCCCACGCGGACGCGGGCAGGCTCACCTGCGGCGAGAATGGCGTCGCGACCGATGAACTCGTCCTTGCCCATGCGTACGCCAAGCTGGAGGCCCGCCTCGAGGGGGGTGGTGTCCTCGTCCATCTCATGGCCGTAGAGCGGCATGGACGCCTCGAGGCGCAGCGTGTCGCGAGCGCCCAGGCCACAGGGGATGAGGCCGAACTCCTCGCCTGCTTCGCGGAGCGCATGCCAGAGCGCGGGCGCCTCGGCCGGTGTGCAGTAGAGCTCGTAGCCGAACTCGCCCGTGTAGCCCGTGCGCGAGACCATGCAGTCGATGCCGGCGATGTCGACGTGACGGACGGCCGTGTAGTAGCGCTGCGGGAGCTGCTCGGTGGCGCAGAGCTTGGCAAGGACCTCCTTGGAACGCGGTCCCTGCAACGCCAGCTCGGCAATGCCATCGGAGAGGTCCTCGAAGGTGGTGTCGGGCAGGAGGTTGGCCTCCATGTGGGCGACGTCCTTCTCGCGGTTGGAGGCGTTGACCACCACGAAGTACTCCTCCTCGCCAAACTTGTAGACGATGAGGTCGTCGATGCAGCCACCACGCTCGTTGCACATGACGCCATAGCGCACGCGCCCGATGGGCATGTCAGTGTAGTCGTTGGTGAAGAGATGGTTGATGGTGGCAAGGGCACCGGGACCGGTGAACAGGACCTCTCCCATGTGAGAGACGTCAAACAGGCCGACCTTGGTGCGCACGGCCTCGTGCTCGGCAATGATGCCGGTTGCGTACTGAACGGGCAGCAGATACCCCGCAAACGGGACGATCTTGCCGCCTTCCTCCACATGGACGTCGTACAGGGGGGTCTTTCGCTCCATCGTACGTTCCTCCTTGGCTTCGCGGCGCATGAAAAAAAGACAAGGGACACGAGGCGCCATACGCGCCCTTGTGCCCTTGTCTTTGACCTGAAAGATTCTCCGGCTGGGCCGGATTGCTTCTTCGGTGGCCCGCATGCGAGCCTTTCCAAGGTTCCGTCAGGAGCCGGTCCTTTTGCCTGAGAGTTCTCGCCTCCCCTTCGGCGCCGCAGCTGCGGTCTCTCCCGACCCCGTCTTCCGGTGATATACGGTTGTACATCCATCGTAGCGTGTTACCAATGTGTTTCGTCTGAGAATCTTGGCGAGACCCACGAGCGGCATTCTGACTGGACCGTGGCTACGCAACGGAGCCGGAGCGGTACACTCCACCCAAGGCAATTCGTTGGCAGCGAGGCGCGTGATGGACGAGTATCGATACCTATCCCTTCTGGAGAAACCCGAATTGGCAAACGCCGCCGCCCGTTGGTTCAGCAGCAAGTGGGGCGTCCCGGAGGAGGCCTACCGAGAGTGCATGGATGCCTACCTGCGGCACGAGACTGCATACGGCTGGTACCTGTGCCTTCATGGCGAGGACATCGTCGGGGGACTGGGTGTCATCGAGAACGACTTCCACGACCGAAAGGACCTCAACCCCAACGTCTGTGCGGTCTACACGGAGGAGGCGCACCGGGGAAAGGGCATCGCCGGATGCCTGCTCGGCCTAGCCGTCGAGGACATGCGGGCGAAGGGCATCTCCCCGCTGTACCTGCTCACCGATCACGTGGGATTCTACGAGCGCTACGGCTGGGAGTTCTTCTGCATGGCACAAGGCGACGGCGAGCCTCATGAGTCGAGGATGTACGTCCACTGGTAGCGCACGGGCCCTAGAGAGGCAGGACGTCACACATCCCGTCCTCTCGATGAGCGCTCTCACATCCCCAGCATGGCGACCACGACATTCAGCGCGCCGCAGCCAAGCATGACCGGCAAGGGGCTCAGCTTCTTCCAGTGCATGAGGTAGAATGCCGCGCACATGACCGCCATGACGTACGCTGTGCGCATGGCCTCAACGGTGGAGCCTTCTGGCATGACCGCATTCATCCCCAGCTTGACCATGGTGGAGACGATGAGCGCCAGAGCCATGCACTTGAGCGTCAGAACGATGCTCTGCACCAGCGTCGTGTCCTTGTACCTGCGAAAAAGGAACAGCAGCGAGATCGCCACGACGCACGGCACCAGGATGCAGCCGAGCGTCGCCGCGACGGCGCCAGGGATGCCCGCCAGCTTCATGCCCACGAAGGTGGCGCTGTTGATGAGGATGGGGCCGGGCGTGATCTCGTCCAGGGCGAGCAGGTCGACGAACTCGGAGTAGGTCATGAAGCCTTCGTTGGTAACCACCTCCTGCTCGACCAGGGGAATGGCTGCGTAGGCACCGCCAAAGGCGACGGCGCCCACCCTCACGAAGGCCACGAAGATGCGCAGGAGAAGCGTCACGTCAGTCACCTTGCCTCGACCTCCTGCCTGATCAGCAGCGCCTTTACGGCACCCGCCACGCCACATCCGAGGGCGAGCCACATGATGGAGCATCCCGTGAGCCGGACGTACAGGAAGGCGAGCACCATGATGGCCAAGGGATAGACGAGGGACTTTTTGGTCGCATCGCGGAAGAGCCCGATGCAGACATCAAGCAGCATGGCCACGACACCCATCTGCATGCCGCGCATGAAGACGGTGACATAGGGGTTGCTCACGATGGCCTGATAGAAGACGGTCACAATCGCCATTACCGCGAAGGGCGGAACGATGACCCCGAGCACGGCGGCAAACGACCCCAGCAGGCCCGCAGCCTGGTAGCCCACGATCATCGAGGAGGTGACCGCCATCGGACCAGGGCAGCTCTGGACGATGGCGATGTAGTCGTTCATCTCGTCCTCGGTGAACCACCCGCGCTTGTTGACGAAATCGTCCCTCATGACGGCGATGATCGCGTATCCCGAGTTGGCCGTCGCGCTGATGGTGAACGTGGCAAGGAAGAGGGCCGTGAGCCTACGGAGGAGCCCATCCCCTCCCTGCGTCATATCTGACATAGGCCGAATTCTCCTTATGTCGAAGCCTCATCTAGGGAGAGTATACACGCGAGGTTAGGCCAACCCAGCATTTCCCACACTGGGCGAAACCCGTGCAGCCACCCGTCAGCAACGAGTCAAGCGACCTTTCTCCCTGATTGAAGATGGGACCAGACGACGAGAGGATGACCGATGGAACGAGCGAGCGGAATAATCCTACCCCTGTTCTCGTTGCCCTCGCCTTACGGTGTGGGCACCATGGGCAAGGCGGCCAGGGACTTCGTGGACTTCTTGGCAGACGCAAGGCAGTCGTGGTGGCAGGTGCTTCCCGTTGGCCCCACGAGCTACGGGGATTCCCCCTACCAGAGCCCATCGGCGTTTGCCGGCAATCCCAACTTCGTGGATCTCGACCTTCTCGCTGCTGACGGCCTTCTCACCAGGGCGGAGATCGAGGCGCGGGAGTGGGGCGCGGACCCCTCGTGCGTTGACTATGGGCTCCTGTACGAGAACCGCCTTGACCTGCTGCGCCTCGCCTGCGACCGAGGATGGCAGCGTGACCTGGCCGGCGTGCAGGCGTTCGCGCGAGAGAACGACGACTGGCTCGACGACTATGCGCTGTTCATGGCCGTCAAGCGACATTTCCACATGGGCGCGTGGTACACATGGCCTGACGAGGACATTCGCCTGCACAGGCGCGACGCTTGCCTGAGCTACAGGCGCGAGCTGGCAGCTGACGTGCAGCTGTTCACCTACGTCCAGTATCTGTTCTTCCGGCAGTGGGAGAGCCTGCGTTCCTATGCCCATGACCATGGCGTGGGCATCTTCGGCGACATGCCCATATACGTGGCGCTCGACTCCGCCGACGTGTGGGCGCATCCCGAGAACTACCAGCTCGACGAGCGCAACAATCCCTCCCGGGTGGCAGGGGTGCCACCAGACTACTTCAGCAGCGACGGGCAGCTGTGGGGCAACCCCCTCTACGACTACGACCGCATGGCAAGCAACGACTTTGCGTGGTGGCAACGCCGGCTGCAGGCCGCGGGACGCCTCTACGACATGGTTCGCATAGACCACTTCCGTGGGTTCGCCCGCTACTGGTCGGTCCCCGCGGGTGCGACGACCGCAAAGGATGGCCAATGGGTCGACGGACCTGGCATGCAGCTCATAGATGCGCTGAGGAGGGGCAATCCGGACGTCAAGCTCGTCGCAGAGGATTTGGGGGCGCCGACGCCCGACGTCATAGAGCTGCTCGCGGCTTCAGGCCTGCCAGGCATGAAGGTGCTGCAGTTTGCGTTCGACGGACGCAAGGACAACGAGCACCTGCCCCACGGCATCCCCCAGAACTGCGTGTGCTACACCGGCACGCACGACAATGCCCCGCTTGGCGAATGGCTTGCCGAGGAGAGCGAGGAATGCATCGGGCTCGCCAAGCGCTACATGGGGCTCAATGATGACGAGGGGATGATCTGGGGCATGGTGCGACAGGGCATGTCCAGCGTGGCCACGCTGTTCTTCGCGCAGCTGCAGGACTACCTGGAGCTCAGTTGTGGCTCTCGCATCAACACGCCGGGAACGTTCGAGGGCAACTGGAAGTGGCGCCTGCAGGAAGGCCAGCTGACGAGTGACCTGTCCCGCCGTATCGCCGACATCACCGACCTGTACGGCCGGTCTCAATGACA
>CAMYZR010000112.1 GCA_947303905.1 uncultured Atopobiaceae bacterium | reverse complement strand
GAGCTCGGACACCGTGACCGCCGCTGCGCCACCTTTGCCACGAAGCTCGTAGAACGCCGTGGACTTCGGCCCGATGCAACCATCGTTGGCGATGTCGGTGCCACCCATGGGTGCCGAGAACATGCGATTGCGGAAGGTGGTTCGACCCAGCGTAATGGGACTGCTCAGATGCGGATACTGTCTCTCCATGATGGACCCTCTCCTTTTGGCATCACTTGTCATAGCGGATGCCTCAAGGGTACGCCATGAATATGCTAGGGACTGTCCACGTATCGGTAGATGCCTGAATCAACCGTCATGCATCGAGGCGACAGGGGTGTCTGGGCCGACCAAAAGGAACCGTCCCCAATGGTCGGCCTCCAGCGATTACGCGATATCGAGGCTCTTCGCCCAATCAACGACCTCGTCGTGTGCGCCGTCGACAGCCGTGCCGGCAACCGCCTTGCCGTCCAAAAACGTTGCGCCGGGCATGCGACTCTGCAGGTTGGCAGGCACATTGCCCAAGCCAGACCCTCCGTGCGTGGTGAAGGGAACCACCGTCTTGCCTGAGAGGTCGACAGCGTCGAGGAAGCTGCGCACCACCATGGGCTCGCTCCCCCACCAGATGGGGCAGCCCAGAAAGACCGTGTCATAGCCGGACACGTCAGGCAGCTCGCCCGCAAGCGCCGGACGTACGTCCTTCTTGAGCTCGTCGGATGCCTGGTCGCAGCACTCGTCATACGAGAAGGGATAGGCCTCGGCGGGCACGATCTCGTGTTGGTCGGCACCAAGCGCCTCGGCAATGTAGCCGGCCATCACCTTGGTGTGGCCCACCTCCAGCACCTCCACACCGCCGTCAGCATAGTTCTCGTCCGCACGGGAGTAGAAGACCACGATCGTCTTGCTCGCCGACGAGTCGCCGTTTTCCTCCCGCACGTCATCTGCCTGCGGTTCGCCCTCATCGACGGCAACAGGCGCTTCCTTCTCCTCTGGCTCAGGCGCAACCTGCTCGCCTTCGGCACCGCATCCAGCCAGCAGGGACGCACCCATCAGCCCGGCGGACAACACAAACGCGCGTCGGTCCATCATCAGCTTGTCCTCACTCACCGTGATCCCTTTCTCCTCATCGCCATGCCGCAGCCCAAAAGAACGAACGGCAGGGCCAGTAGCAGGTGCTTTACAACTAGCAGGGGCAGCGGTGTCATGCCGTCGGGAAAGCTCATGCCCCAACTCAGCTTGGTCGCCACCCCAAGGCTCGCGAACGCATACGCGCCGCCGGCGAGCACGGTCGCCACCAGCAAGGCGCACCGGCCAACCGAAAGACTCTTCAGCCACCCGTGCGGCACATGCAGTCCCACATGTAGCGACACAAGCATGAGCCCCGCATACGTGAGACACGCATGGGCCGTGCGCGCGGTGTGCGCCAGCCCCTCTGCCTGCAGAATCCTCACGTGCTGGGCCATCGCCATGCCACTTGCGGCGACGCCTGCCACACAGATCAGCAAGGCCGCGTCAAGCGCGAGCGGCAGCCGGTCGCGCCGCTGTAACTCCGCGCGCAGCCAGCGTGCGTTCAGCGCGTGATGAAAGACCAGCAGACCGACAAACGCCAGCCCAGACAGCTCGTGGTACCAACCGCCCGTCTGGTAGGGAGCCATCTGGAGCAGGTAGACGAGGGCCATAGCCACGTCCACGACGATTCTCAGCCGCCGTGACGCATGCCCATCACGATGTGCCCGCGCCTTATCCACCTGTCTCCCTTTACAAGTCCATGCCATGCGTCATGGTAGCGCTCGACAATTGCTCTTCTCTTCCCACACTACTCGAACTCGGCAGCCACTTCCGTCAGCAGCTGGCGGATGGGCAGCCCCTGCGGGCACTCGCGCTCGCACTTGCCGCACTTGATGCAATCGCTCGGCTTGGCATGGCCGTCCACGGTGTGCACGTTGTTGAAGTACCAGCCCGGGTTCCAGCCGCCAAACACGCGCTTGGTGTTGAGGTCGGCAAAGAGCTCGGGGATCATGATGTGCCTGGGGCAGCCGTCGGTGCAGTAGTGGCAGGCCGTGCAGGCGATCATGCCCAAGCTGGCAAAGGCCTCGTGCACGTTGCGCAGAGCCTGTAGCTGCTCGGACGTCAGCGGAGCGGGGTCGCCCGCCATCGCATGCAGGTTGTCCTCGACCTGGTCCATGTTGTTCATCCCCGAGAGCACCATGGCCACGTTGGGCTGCGTGGCACAGAAGCGCAGGGCGAAGCCCGCGTTGGAGAGCTCCTCGGGGTTCGGCGCCGCGTCGAGCGCCGCCTGCGCCACCTCGGGGAGGTTCACCAGCTGACCACCCTTGCAGGGCTCCATGACGATGACCGGCACGCCGTGGGACGTGGCCACCTCGTACACCTCACGGCTCCGCACACTGGGGCTCTCCCAGTCCTCGTAGTTGACCTGCAGCTGTACGGCCTCGATCTCGGGGTGCTCGTCGAGGATGCGTTCGAGCAGCTCGGGACCGTCATGGAAGGAGATGCCAAAGTGCCTGGCACGTCCCTCCGCCACAAACTCCTTGGCCGTCTCGAAGACGCCCTGACGCGTGTACATGTCGTAGTGGGCGGAGTTCACCGCGTGCGCGAGCAGCAGGTCGAAGTACTCCACGCCGCAGGCGTCGAGCTCCTCCTGGAAGACCTTACGGATGGTCTCGGGATTCCTGAAGGTGCCGTGCGTGAGCTTGTCCACGAGGAAGAAGCTCTCGCGTGGGTGGCGCTTGACGAGACTCTTGCGCAGGGCCACCTCGCTCTTGCCGCCCAGGTACACGTGCGCCGTGTCAAAGTAGTTGAGACCCGCCTCCAGGAAGCGGTCAAACCTCTGATTGCAAAGCTCATAGTCTGGCTCGCCGCCCACCATGGGCAGGCGCATCGCGCCAAAGCCAAAGCGACCGTTGAACTCGCTGGTAGAAAGTGCCATGTCCCTCTCCTCTCCCAAGTCTGACGGCAAGCCAGCGCAAGCCGTCAGCCTGTTATTTGATCAGTTCATTGACGCGACCGATCGCGTCATAATCCATCGACCGTCTCGACGCTCGAGGCTAATACCCTGCTCGAGGCGCCACGTCGATCGCGAGGCGCCAAAGGGCGAGGCCTCCACCAGGCTCCTCCCCACCAGTGTGGCCTTGTCGCCGTCAACGTGCACCGGACACGACTCCTCAACCTCATCGAAGTACGCGAGCGTCCCGTCCGCCACGCAGCGCAGAAACTCTGCCTTGCCCTGTCGACGCCCCGTCATGTGCACCAGCACAAACGAATCGTCGAGAAGCGCGCCAAGGCGCTCCACGTCACGCGCAATCATGAAGCGGTACATGCTGTGGTACAGCGCATGGATGACCTGCGCATCGTTGCTCGCCATACTGCCACTCGCCCCCCTCGAGAATCTCAGCAAACAGGCCCAGGCATATCACGCGCCTGGGCCTGTTTTCGTTATGACTTGGACCAGTTCTCCTGCAGATACTGCAGGTCTCCGTACCAGTACGCCGCAGTGCAGCCGCCGTCACAGAGGATGTCGGTGCCGGTGATGAAGGTCGCCTCCGGCCCCATGAGGAAGGCCACAAGAGCCCCCATTTCGTCCACGGTCCCGGCACGCTTGGCAGGCATGAGGTCGAGCATCTTGCGATAACCCTCGCCGCGCGGTCCGTTAAGCTCGTCAAACGCCAGCGGCGTCATGATGATGCCCGGGCTGATGGAGAACACGCGAGCCCCTCGCTTGTCCCACTCGCAGGCCTGAGCCTGCACGCGCAGCACGTTGCAGCGCTTGGCGTACTGGTAGGCGCGCAGTGTGGTGCCGATGGCCTCCTCGGAGAGGAAGTCGAGGCCGAGCAGCTCCTCGGTGGGAGTCATGGCCAGCGCCCAGTTCTCCTCGAGCGAGAGGGCGGGCAGACGGTGGCCAGACTGGCTGGACACCACGACACCCGATCCACCAGGGGCGATGACCTTGCCGAACTCTTCCAGAAGCACGCTCGAGCCGTAGAGGTCGACGCGCAGGATCTCTGCGATCGGTGCCTGGGAGGGGCTCACCCCACCTGCGCAGATCACGTTGGTGATGGGGCCATACTGCTGGCAGTGCTCGATCACCGCGAGGATGTCCTCACGGTTGCCGAGGTCGCACGCGACGCCCGTTGCCTCGAAGCCATCCTTGACCAGGTCGTTCGCGATGCGATCCGCCTTCTCTTGGGTGCGGCTCGTCACCACCAGGTGCTTGCCCTGCGCCACGCGGCGCGCGATGGCGATGCCGATGCCGCCAGCTCCGACGAGCGCTACGACGTTCTTCTGCTGTGAGTTCGTTGCCATCATTGACTCCCTTGCTATCTGATGCATCACGCTGTCTGTCTCTTACCGGAAGCCGTACTGTGCGTGCGGCACGTAGGGCTCCTCGAGGTAGGCCATCTCCTCGGGCGTGAGCTTGAGGTCGAGCGCCGCGATGGCGTCGTCGATGTACTTGGTCTTGCTCGCACCGATGAGCGGGCTCGTCACGACGGGCTTCGCGAGGTTCCAGGCCTGCGCGATGACACTGGTGGAGACCCCGTAGCGCTCGGCGAGCTCCCAGACGCGGCGGATGATCTCGGCGTCGGCGTTGAGCACGTAGTCGTTCTGCAGCTTGGCCACGCCGTCGGTGCGCTCGTCCTCAGGCCGCCTGGCGAAGACGCCGTGCGCGAGCGAGCTGAAGGGCGTGCAGGCGATGCCCTGGTCGAGCAGCATCGGGTGCATCTCCTTCTCCTCCTCGCGGTAGACCAGGTTGTACATGTCCTGCATGGAGACGAACTTGGCCCAGCCGTGTGCCTCGGCGATCATGTTCATCTTCAGGAACTGCCATGCGTACATGGCGGAGGCTCCGATGTAGAGCACCTTGCCCGAGCGGACGAGGTCGTTCAAGGCCTCCATCTGCTCCTCCATGGGCGTGTCGTGGTCGAGGCGGTGCGGCACGTAGAGATCGATATAGTCGGTACCGAGGCGCCTGAGGGAGGCGTCCACCTCGCGGAAGAGCGTCTTTCGGTTGACGCCCTTGGCGTTGGTGCCCTCGTACATGGGGTAGTAGCTCTTGGTGGCGATGACGGCATCATCGCGCACGCCCATCTCGGCGATAACCTTGCCGAGAATCTCCTCGGACGCGCCGAGGCTGTAGTAGTTGGCCGTGTCGAAGAAGTTGATGCCCTGCTCCCAGGCATAGCGGATGACCTCGCGCGCCTGGTCCTCGCCGAAGCGCACGTCAATGCCACCGTTGCCATGACGGCCGAACCACATGCAGCCAAAGCAGATGCGGCTCACGTTGAGGCCGGTGTTGCCAAGTCGTGTGTACTCCATGGTGCTCCTCCTTATGCACTAAGCCTTGATTGCCCTTTTTACCTAGGCTGCACTAAGCCCTGATTGCCTTCTTTGCCCAGGCCACGGCCTTGTCGGTGGAACAAGCGGAGTCGGTGCCGCGGATGGAGAGGCCGTCGACCACATGTGCGCCAGGGTAGCTGCGGCGAAGATCGCCCACGCTGCCGCCGAGACCGCTGCCCTCGTTGGTGCACAAGGGAGCGATGGTCACGCCCTCGAGGTCAAGCGTGTCGAGGAAGGTCTTGACGGCCATGGGCATGGTGCCCCACCAGTTGGGATAGCCGAGCACGATGGCATCCACACCCTCCATGCTGGGCAGCGGCCCCTTGATGGCGGGACGGGCCTTCTTGCGCAGCTCGCGCTTCGCCTGGTCGGTGGTGGCGTAGTAGTCAGCGGGATAGGGGTCCACAGTATCGATCTTGAAGAGCGGGGCGTCGAGGGCGTCCGCAATCGCCTCGGCAAGAATCTCGGTGTTGCCCTTGGGCAGGTCGATGATGCCACCGTGTC
>CAMYZR010000111.1 GCA_947303905.1 uncultured Atopobiaceae bacterium | reverse complement strand
ATGGCGGGATCGACGCCATCCCGCTGTGCGTCCGCAGCAAGGACGTGGACGAGATCGTTCGCACAGTCGAGCTGCTCGCGGGAAGCTTTGGCGGGGTCAACCTCGAGGACATCTCCGCACCTCGCTGCTTTGAGGTGGAGCGACGCCTCAAGGAGGTCTGCGACATCCCCATCTTCCACGACGACCAGCATGGCACTGCCACGGTGGTGCTTGCCGGCCTGACCAATGCGCTCAGGGTGGTGGGCAAGCGGCTCGAGGACGTGCGTGTGGTCACCTGCGGAGCTGGTTCGGCGGGCGTCGCGATCACCCGCCTGCTTATGGCCAAGGGCCTGCGCAACGTGATCATGTGCGACCGGCGCGGGATTCTGTGCGAGGGTGACGAGGGACTGAACCCTATCAAGCAGGAGATGGCCCGCCTCACCAACCGCGAGCACCTGCGTGGCACGCTTGCCGATGCCGTCCGCGGTGCCGACGTGTTCATCGGTGTGTCTGCCCCGAGCGTGCTGACGCCCGACATGGTCCGCTCCATGGCTCCCGACCCCATCATCTTTGCCTGTGCGAACCCCACGCCCGAGATCTTCCCCGACGACGCGCTGGATGCCGGTGCCGCCGTGGTCTCCACTGGCCGTTCGGACTATCCCAACCAGGTGAACAACGTGCTAGTCTTCCCGGGAATCTTCCGCGGGGCTCTCGACGTGCGCGCTACCGACATCAATGACAGCATGAAGATCGCCGCCGCCGAGGCCATCGCGGAGCTGGTGAGCGATCGCGAGCTGAGCGCTGACTACATCCTGCCGAAGGCCTTCGACCCGCGCGTGAGCGATGTGGTGGCCTTTGCCGTGATGGATGCCGCGCAAGAGAGCGGCGTTGCCCGCATCTAGTCAGAAGGGGGCAGTCGGGCCAACTCGTCACATGAGCCAGAAGGGGCCGGCGAGATAACGAAGCCATCCGTACGATCGGCATGCGCATCCGGGCAGGGCATCATAGACCCGCCAGCATGCGTCAAGCTCCGCCTCGGTCACGTCGAGCTCGGCGTAGCGCGCCTTCTCATACACGTCGGTGACCATGGCCCATTCGTCAGCGCCGATCTCGGCTGAGGCCGTGGCTGCCGCCAGCTCGTCCTCGTACAGGATGAGAAACTCCCTGGGCGTCTCTCCCTTGTCGCGCTCGATTCCCAGCGCCTTGAGCCTGGAGAGAATCGCAAGGTAGACCCTTGCGGCACGGTCGGCCGAGCGAGTCTCGCTCAGTATGGAGAGCCTCGTCCATCTCCTCATGAGCAGGCGCATCGCAAAGGGAAGGCCAGGCAGGGCCAAGATCACAACGAGAGCGAGGAGGGGCCCGAGGGGACTCTGGGAATGCGTGCCCGTGCTACCCGCCTGGGTGGTCGATCCGACATACTCCTCGCGGACTTCGCTCGGACTCTCCACCACCGTGTCTTCCGATGGGCTTTTCTCGTGCTCGATCTCGCTTGCCTGCGTGTCGTCTCGTGGCTCGGTCTCAACGGTCTGGCCGATTGTGCCCGTCGCATTGGCTCTGCCACGCCACCAGTTCACACACCAGCCGGTGCCAAGCGAAAGAGTCAGGGACAGCATGCCGACAGCCGTGGCAAGCAGCACCGTCTGCCAGGAGAGGGGCAGCTTCCCGTTCGCGTTGTCCTTGTGCGTCACAACCTGGCTCCGTGCATCGAAACCGATGGACATGCGCGCGGGGGAGCGTCGCACGATGTAGAGGGCTATGTATGCGCTGAGGCCAACGAGGTGGGGGATCAACATGGATGAATCTGCCCGGATGGCGTCAGAGATGACGAGCACCTCGAGCAGCAGGAGGTAGAACGTCACGCGTGTCCTCGTGAGATAGAACACCATCATGCCCATCATCGCAGACGTGGCGAGTCCGAACCCCACGTGCTCTGCGGAGACCCCTTCTATGCCAAAGGGCAGCGCCACGGCTGAGAGCATGGGTGTGCCCGATATGGCAAAGAGCATCACCATGTTCGCAATCTCCGGCTTTTCGGAGAGGTAGGTGAGGACATAGAGCGCACCTTGCACGACTATCTGGCAGATTGCATAGAGGATGACGGCTTCGAACAGATTCACGTCGCCCAGGAACTCCATGACGACGAGCGTGCAGGTCGTTGCCACGACGGAGAGCATGAACTCGGGCAGAAACGCCCTCAGGCGCTCGCGGGCATCCGGGCGCCAGAACGGCCCTTGGGCCATGGGGGTTCTTTTGGTATGGGCGGCCTTCATCACGATGCCACCTCCCGGACGATCTGCCTGCCATCCGTCAGCGAGATGACCGCAATCGACGCCCTGCGCAGTCGCTCGTCAAAAGACCTTTGCTGCGAGGACTCCGAGCTGTTTTGGCTGGGAACGGCATGCACAACGAGCAGGGGTACGCTGCTGTGGTGAGCCGCGATGAGCTCCCGTACGCTCCTTTCGGAGAGTCTGCTCGTCGCGAAGATCGTGTATCCCGCAGACATGTTCGACAGCGATCGTATGGCCACGACACTTTGGTCGAGCGCCGTCTGTGACGGATCGGGGCGTTTGGCCACCTCGACGAACCAGCCGAGCGACGCGTGCCCTTCCCAGCCTGACTCCATCAGCCTCCCGCTGCGATTGACAAAGCGCAACCGCCCCGTAAGACCGCTCTCGCGTGCATGCTCGATCAGCGAGAAGCCCCCTTCGAGCATGGTGTCATGCAGGTGGAAGGCGCGGTCCGGCGAGACGGTGTTCGTGTTGCAGCCATACGGATCGACCAAGAGCGTGACCGCAGAGAACCTCGAATCCTCGAACAGCTTGGTATAGAGCTCGCCCTGGCGGTGCGCCACCAGCTTCCAGTGAATCTTCCTGAGCGAGTCGCCTGGCCGGTAGTCCCTTACGCGATCGTAGTCGAGCGCATCCATGGGCGTATCGGGGATGCCCTCGTTAACCTGCGACGTCTTGCGGGAGCTTGCTATACCGCGTGTGAGGCGATAGATGTTGGGCACGACGCGCACGCGCCAGTCACCAGCTGGACCGCTTGTCCTAGAGAGGATGCCGAAGAAGTCGTAGAGGCGCACGCCGTCGGAGTGCAGCCTGAAGATGCCCACATGATTGAAGGTGTTTGCAGACACGTCGGGCAGGCTGCTGCGTGCGGGAAGGGAGAAGGCGTGAGACTTGATGACGCTTGAGGCCAGAGCCGTATGGGCGGAGTCGCCCTCGTCGAGGGAGGACATGACAAAGCCAAGCTCCCCATGCAGGACGGGCAGCCACGAGTCGTTCACGACCTTGGCGAAGGAGACGCTCGTGTCAAGGCGGGTGACCTGAAGCGTGATCACCTCATCGAGACGGACGTCCTTGTCTTTGTCGCCGTTGCGGGCGAGAAGGTACCTTGCACCCCTGAGTAGACCCTTGCCCCTCCCGTCGGATTGGGCTGCATCCTCGTCGGACTGACTTTCCGTGCGCTCCTTGATGAGCTCGTCGAGGTCGAAGAAGGTGATGTGCACCTCATGGGATATGACCAGCAGGTACGTGAGCGACATGATGAACGCGGCGATGCAGAGCAGCGCGGAGAGCTGTGAGGCAAGGTTTCCGCCACTGTCGGTTCCAAGGGTAATGATGACGAGCACCACGATGGCGATCGCAATGATTCTGACGGCGCGTGAGGCGGTGTCGCGCCAGTTGCGCGGCTGCCGCGCGCGGTGCTCTTTTCGAGACGAGCGTCTGAGGGTTATCGCCATGACGTATCTGCAGCTCTAGCGCTGGGGGCCAAGGGGGACGCGTACGTTGTCGAGAATCCTGTCGAAGACCGTTCCCACGGTCTTTCCCTTTGCATGCGCCTCGGCAGAGAGGATGAGGCGATGGCGCAGCGTGTAGGGGGCGAGGAACTTGATGTCATCGACAACCACGTAACTGCGTCCCTGGAAGAGCGCCCAGGCGCGGGCAAGCGCGAGCGTCGCTAGGCCGCCACGGGGCGAGGAGCCGAGCATGAGGTCGTTCGACCTGCGCGTGGCCTCGACGATGTTGAGGATGTAGTCGCACACGTCGTCACTCACCGTGACGGTGCCCACGATCTCCTGGAGCCTGAGCACGTCCATGGCGGTGGCAACGGAGCCGAGCCTCGCCTTCGCGTCTGCGTCGCGGCGAAGGATCGCGAGCTCGCTCGCGCGGTTGGGGTAGCCGAGCGAGAGGCGGCACATGAAGCGGTCGATCTGCGCCTCGGGCAGGGGGTAGGTGCCGTAGTGCTCGATGGGGTTCTGGGAGGCGATCACGAAGAAGGGCTTGGCGAGGACATGCGTCTCTCCGTCGACCGTGACCTGGGCCTCCCCCATTGCCTCGAGCATGGCCGACTGCGTCTTCGGGCTGGCGCGGTTGATCTCGTCCGCCAGAACGATGTTGGCCATCACGGCACCGGGTCTGAACTCGAAGTCGTTGGTCTTTTGGTTGTAGATGTAGAAGCCGCTGATGTCGGAGGGCATCACGTCGGGGGTGAACTGGATGCGCCGGTAGTAGCAACGCACCGAGCTGGCAAGCGCCGAGGCGAGGCTCGTCTTGCCCGTGCCGGGCACGTCTTCGAGAAGAACGTGGCCGCCTGCCGCGAGCGCTGCGACAACGAGCTTGACCTCGGTCGTCTTCCCAAACAGAACCGTCTCGATGTTGTCGACGATAGAGGTCATGGTCTTGTGAGCCCAAGCGTAGGTGGTGACGTCAGGCATGGGGGTCCTCTCGCAGTGCGCCGTCGGCCCGGACAACGCAAATGTGTTGGTTACGTTGCCATTCTAGCGCACGGGTTCTGCTGGAAAGGACAAAGGCCTCCGTCCCGAATGTCCTTCCCGAAAGTCGTTGCAACCGATGGCGGCTCCCGAACGTCTTGGGGACAGAAGGGAGGCGTCGATAGTGACATACGAGGAAATCCGAAAGCTCTTTTTGCTTCTGGTCGAGTGGCAGGAGCTTGATCCGAATCTTGCGGACATGGTGCTTCACAATGTAATCGAGAGGCTAAGGGGTTGGCGCTTTGAGGGAGCGACCCCTGAGAGGGACAAGGCGGGCGACCCATCATGAAATGCTATAGCTGCAAGGCGAACGTTCCCGAAGGTGCGTCGACCTGTCCCGTCTGCGGAAAGCCCCAGGGATTTGAGCCCAAGACCATCCATGCGGCATCGCAGGGAGACGAGGCTGCGCTTACCGAGCTCTACGAGAAGACCTACTCGGGCGTCTACAACACCATAAAGTTCATGGTGCGCGACGAGGACGCGGCGCTCGACATCCTGCAGGACAGCTATGTGAAGGCGTTCCGCAGCCTCGACACGCTGCAGGATCCTGCGCGCTTTGGCGCCTGGATGCATCGCATCGCCCACAACCGGGCTGTCGACTATCTGCGGCAGCAAAAGACCGTCTCGCTTGGATCTCTTGTGGCGGATGAGTCGGGTGACGAGATAGAGCTCGAGGACGATCGCACCGACAACCTGCCTGAGGTGGCCATCGACAGGCAGGAGACGGCGCGCCTCCTGGGTGAGATTCTCGATGCCCTGCCCGACGACCAGCGCGTCTGCGTGACGATGTACTACTACGACCAGCTCTCCGTACGCGAGATTGCCGAAGAGCTGGACGTGCCCGAGGCAACGGTCAAGAGTCGCCTCATGTACGGTCGCAAGAAGGTCGAGCAGCAGGTCAAAGCCCTCGAGCGTCGCGGTGTCAAGCTTTACGGCATCGCACCGGCCGTCTTGCTCATGTGGCTCTTCCATGCAGAGCAGGCCCAGGCCGCGATGCTTCCTGCGGCTGGCACGCTCAAGGCTGTGCTTGGGGAGGCGGGCATCTCCTCGGTAGCGGGAGCCGCGCAGTCGCAGGCTGCCGGAGCCGAGGCCGCCAAGGCA
>CAMYZR010000110.1 GCA_947303905.1 uncultured Atopobiaceae bacterium | reverse complement strand
CGCTGCGCGTTGCCTCCGAGCACAAGCTCCTCATCCTCGGGCGAAAGGCCGAGTCCGCGAACGAAGCCAGGCCCATCAAGCAGCCATTCGCGGCGGACCGGATAGCTCGACCCGAAGACGACGTGGTCGGCACCAAGAACATCGATTGCGCACTTGAGCTGCGCCATCCCCCACGGCTGGGCATGGCTCATCTCAAAGAAGATGTGCCGGTTGAGACGTTCGGCCAAGGAGCCGTCATCGGCCTGGAAGCGCTGCACTGCATCTTTGCGCTTTACGGCCTGAGGCAACAGCATGTTGCTCACGGCAAAGAACGCTCCGCCAAGCATGGAATGCACCATGCGGATGCGGGGGTAGCGGTCGAAGAAGTCGCTGAACAGTTCGCGTCCCACCGCGGTGACCTGGTCTTGAACACGTCCGTAGCTGCGGCGGAGGTTGTTGTAGTCTACGATGCTCGCACAATCCACCGGCACCGGCACATGATGCACGTAGACGGTGGCCGCATGCTTGTCAATCGCAGAGAACAGCGCGTCAAAGACGGGGTCGTCAAGGTACTTGTCGCCGTAGTGGCTGCAGAGCTGCACGCCTGCAAAGTCGAGCTCTCCCATGCAGCGGTCGATCTCGGCCTCGATTTCGGAGGGATCACCAAGAGCCGGGACCACTGCGAGCGGCACCATACGGCCGCCCGACTCGCGCGCGTACTGAGCCATGCCGTCATTGAAGAAGCGGCAGGTGTCGATGGACATCCATTCGTTCGCACCGGGAACCTTGAGCACGGAGGCATCTACGCCCGCCTCGTCCATGTCGCCAAGCATGCGCTCGAGGACGTAGTCTCCCTGTGCGTAGTTGAGAGCCTCGAATCCCGCGGGTTTCTCCACCACTACCTGGCGCACGGGGTCCTCGGTGAGGTACACGCGCGTCTGCTCGTCCTGGGGAGCCTCCGCCACGAACCGTGCCAGCACGTCCTCACTCGTAAACAAGCTCTCCGGTATCCAGTACATATTTGCGTCAATGACCATCACGTGCCTCCTATCAGATCTCATCTATCTCGATATCATGGTAGGAGGCCACTTATTCCACTACAATTCTATTTGGCATTAGTTTTATTCCCTTGCGGAAACACCTATGTCGCCAGGGGAAGATACTCGAGGAATTCCTGCATCTCCCTGCTGGGTTCGCGGTCGCGCAGGCGATAGAGCTTGATCTTGGTGACGATCGGTTGCTCCAGGTCGACGATCGAGACTGCCGAGCGGGTGAGATAGGCGGCCGGCGTGCGCATGAGCAGGCTCACGCCCATGCCTCTCCCCACCAAGTCGATGATGTTTTCCGCGCGCGTACCGCGATAGCGAACCTCTGGCACGAAGCCCTCTGCCGCGCATGCGTCTGTGATGAGGGAGTTCATCACCGTACCCTCGGGCAGCAGCAGAAACTCCTCGTTTGCCAGGTCAGACAGCCTGACGCTCGCACGCGAGGCGAGTGGATGGCCTGCCGGCAGCACGGCGGCAAGCTGGTCATCGACAAACGGAACGGTTGTGAACTCCTCATCGCCTGAGTCGTTGGCAACGTCCCCGTCCCACTCGCGGATGAAGGCCGCCTCGAGCTTGCGCCGACGAAGCAGGTCCTTGAGCTGGTCAGCCTCCCCCTCGGTAATACGCAGGCGTACGCCCCGATGCTCTGCCTCATAGCGATGAAGCAGCTCGGTGATGCCATAGGGCACCATCACGGGAATGGAGCCAACCTCAAGCACACGCCTATTGTTGTCGTCGACGTGACTGAGCGCGACCTCGGCGTCATGAGCCGTCGATGCCAGCTTCCGAGCGAAGGGCAAGAAGGTCCTTCCCTGCTGGGTGAGCTGCACGCGTCGCGTGGTGCGGTTGAAGAGCTCCACCCCCAGCTCACGCTCAAGCGACTTGATGTGCTTGGACAACGACGACTGCGAGATAAACAGCTGCTCGGCCGCCTGCAGGTAGTTGCAGGTCTGCGCCAGCACCACAAACTCGCGGCAGCGATTGGTATCCATGTGACCCCTTCCCCTAGTTATTGAGTCACTTTTAGCATAAGTTCGAGCTAATTGTATCTGCTTGTTGAATAGACAAGTGCCGCGCGTACAAGCAAAGGGACCAAGGGCGGGGCAGGATGGCCCTTGCTGCCTCAGAAAACGAGCCGGCCTCCTGGCACGCCATGCGCACCAGGAGGCCGGTTCTTTCCGGTGCCCCTCCCCCGATGGGCTGGTGCCTGCGTCACCGCAGGCCGAAATGGTTATCCGAGGTCAGCTCCATTGCTGGCGATGACCTGCTTGTACCAGTAGAAGCTCTTCTTGCGGCTGCGGGCCAGGGTGCCCTCGCCGGCGTTGTTCTTGTCCACATAGATGAAGCCATAGCGCTTGTCCATCTCGCCAGAGGAGGCGGAGACGATGTCGATTGGCGCCCACATGGTGTAGCCCAGCAGGTCGACGCCGTCCTTCTCCACGGCATCGATCATGCAGCGGATGTGCTCGCGCAGGTAGTCGATGCGGTAGGAGTCGTCCACCACGCCGTCCTCGCCCACCTTGTCGTACGCGCCAAAGCCGTTCTCCACGATC
This sequence comes from uncultured Atopobiaceae bacterium, assembly GCA_947303905.1. GTDB lineage: Bacteria > Actinomycetota > Coriobacteriia > Coriobacteriales > Atopobiaceae > UBA1367. The sequence goes on along the minus strand of CAMYZR010000110.1, from coordinate 3,333 downwards.
ATGAGCGGCTGGTCATAGCGCTCGGTGAACCAGTTAAGGGCATAGCGCAGGCCCACCGGGTCGATCGGCCAACCCCAATCGGTGAGCTTGAGGTACTCGTTGGGCACCAGGTCGTTGGCCACGCTCTCCAGGCCCGGGATGCCCGCCTCGTAGAAGTTGAAGTCGGGGTTGTCGTCGCGCGCGGCCACGGCGAAGCTCATGTAGTACGAGAAGCCGATGTAGTCCACGATGCCGTGCTTGAGCACTTCGATCTCCTCGTCGGAGACATCGATGTCGAAGCCCATGCGCTCCCAGTAGCGGAACATGTACTGCGGGATGCGGCCCTTGGCGTGCACGTCGGCATACCAGTAGCGCTTGTGGTCGGCCCAGGTCTTCTCCATCTGGTCCTTGGGATTGCAGGTGGCCGCATAGAGCGGGCAGAAGGCGATCATGCAGCCGATCATGGCGTCCGGATCGATCTCGTGGCACGCCTTGACAGCCTTTGCGCTGGCGATGAGCTCGTTGACAGAAGCCTGATACATGAGCTGCTCGGGGCAGTCACCAATGTCCAGCACGGCGCCCTCCTGCAGCATGTGGTGCGCAATGGGGGCGGCGGACTGGTTGTTGATCTCGTTGAAAGTCATCCAATACTTGACCTTGCCCTTGTAGCGCTCGAAGCACACGCGGGCAAAGCGCTCGAAGAAGTCGATGCAGCGCTTGTCAGCAAAGCCGTTGTACTCGGTGGCCAGGTGATAGGGCATCTCAAAGTGCTGCAGCGTGATGACCGGCTCGATGCCGTACTCGTGGCAGGCGTCGAACATGTCGTCGTAGAAGGCCAGGCCCTCCTCGTTGGGCTCGGCATCGTCGCCGTTGGGGAAGATGCGCGTCCACGCGATGGAGGTACGGAAGGCCTTGAAGCCCATCTCGCCAAACAGCGCGATGTCCTCGCGATAGTGCGTGTAGAAATCGATTGCGTCGTGATTGGGGTAGTTCTCGCCCTCGATGACGCCATCGGTGATGCGGCGCGGAATACCATTACCGCCAGCCGTCATCACGTCCGCGATCGACGGGCCCTTTCCGCCCTTGTTCCAGCCACCCTCAAGCTGGTGCGCCGCAACGGCGCCGCCCCACAGGAAGTCCTTTGGAAAATGAGACATAGCTATACCCTCCCCTACCCAGACAGTGTGCCATGAGCCTATTTTCGGTAACCGCGAGAGGCTTTGCACAAGGCAATGCAGTTCTATCGGCAAAAGGCGGTCAGATTATGCCAAAAACAGGCATCGCTCCGTCGCATCCTGACTGAGTCGTCAGGGTCGCATGCATGGCATCGCGTAAGATAGGCTCCATGGAGAGGAGTGGCCATGGACCTGCTGAGGGAGTTTTGCGCCGAGAACATGACCCACGTACAGGCAGCCGTCAAGGCAGGCGCGCGGCGCATCGAACTCTGCGACAACCTCGCGGTTGGTGGGACCTCGCCCTCGTATGGGGTCATCAAGGCCGCCGTGGCCTTCGCTCGCGAGCACGACGTGGGCGTCATGGCCATGGTCAGACCGCGCGGGGGCGACTTCATCTACCAAGAGGCAGAGCTCCAAAGCATGCTTGATCACCTCTCCTTGGCAAGGCAGCTCGGCGTCACAGGCGTGGTGTTCGGATGCCTGCGCGAGAAGGGCGGACGAATCGCACTCGACGGCGAGGCCGTGAGACGGCTGACGGACGGCGCGAAGGGCCCGGGCACGGGATGCGCCGCTGGGACACCACCTGTGGCAATCACCTTCCATATGGCCTTTGACGAACTGGACGCAGAGACGCAGCTGCAGGCGATCGACGAGCTTGCGACGCTGGGCGTCGAACGCGTGCTCACGCACGGAGGGCGTGCCGGAACACCCATCCTCGACAACATCGACCATCTCCACGAGCTTGTAGGCCATGCGCACGGAAGGCTTACCATCCTGCCTGGCGGCGGCATCACCTGGCAGAACGCCGAGCACGTGGCCAGCCTGCTCGGCGTCCGCGAGCTGCACGGAACCAAGATCGTGAGATGGTAACCATTCTCCCAGAAGCATGACCACCCATCAGAAGGAGGACACCGTGAGCTTCATCGACCTCTGCCACACCCGTCGCTCGGTACGGACCTTCGAGGACCGTCCCGTCGAGCAAGAGAAGATCGACCTCATCCTTGAGGCCGGGCGCGTCTCCCCCACTGCCGCCAACAAGCAACCGCAGGTCATCTACGTGCTCAGGAGCGTCGAGGCCATGGACAAGGCGCGCGAGGTGGTGGGCAGGATGATGCACAACGCCACGACGGCGTTGCTCGTGTGCTACGACTCCAATGAGAGCTGGAAGGGCGAGAACTTCGGCGAGCCCGACTACGACGGAGGTGAGGTGGACGCAGCCATCGTCACCACCTCGATGATGATGGAGGCGACCGACCTCGGCGTGGGGACGCTGTGGGTCCGCGGCTTCAATGCCCCCAAGGCATCCGAGGTCTTCGAGCTGCCCGACCACATCCATCCGGTTTGCTTCTTGGTGCTGGGGTATCCCACGCAGGCCGTCCTGGCCAAGCCTCACACCCCGCGCAAGGAGCTCGAGGAGACGGTCAGCGTGCTCTAGGCGCACATGAGACGGTCGCTGCGGTAGTAGACTTTGCCAAGAGAGGCATTGTCAGTGTCAACGATTCCAGCTGGTTGGAGGAGCATGGTTTCACGCGAGCTCATCGCCACCGTCTTGGTGGAAAACACCCCAATCGAGGGGCTCGGAAGCGAGCATGGGCTCTCTGTCCACGTGCGTTACGGGGGCGTCGACGTTCTGCTGGACTTTGGTCAATCCGATCTGTTCGCGCAAAACGCCGAATTGCTGGGTTGTGACCTCGGTCGTGTGGAGTTTGCCGTGCTCTCGCACGCTCACTACGACCATGCCGATGGCATGCCGGCATTCTTCGCGCGCAACGAGCGCGCTCGGCTCTACCTGAGCGAGGCGTGCCATGAGAACTGCTGGTCAACCAAGGGAGGCACGGCCGAAGCCCATTACATCGGCATCGGCAGGGGCCTGCTCGAGCGCTACCACGACCGTCTTGCCAGGGTGCCGACGGCAGGGGTCGTCACCATCGCTCCCGGCGTGCACCTTGTGCCGCACAACACGCCCGACCTTGCCGAACAGGGCCTTGGCGCGGGCATGCTCCGGCGCGTGGACGGCGAGTGGCGGGGCGACGACTTTGCCCACGAGATGAGTCTGGTCTTCGAGCTCGACGAGGCCGAGCGGACCCTCGCCGTCTTCAGCAGCTGCTCGCATGCGGGACTGCCCACGATCGCGCGCGAGGTGAGCGCAGCCTTCCCCGACTGGCGGATAAGCACCTAC
>CAMYZR010000109.1 GCA_947303905.1 uncultured Atopobiaceae bacterium | reverse complement strand
GACGACAAGCTCAACGGCGTCGTCACCGGCACCATCGACATCACCGATCCGTCCTGGTCCAAGGACAAGGCCCAGCAGGTCGCCGACACCAACGGCGGCGAGCTCAACGGCAAGGTCATCACCACCTCCACCGTTGACAACCTGGGCTATGGCTACATCGGCATGAACAGCCACAACGTGTGCGTGAACAACGAGCCCGCCTCTGATGCCTCCAAGAACCTGCGCAAGGCCATCGCTACCGTGCTGTCCGTCTACCGTGACGTGGCCATCGACTCCTACTACGGCGAGGCCGCCGAGGTCATCAACTACCCGATCTCCAACACCTCCTGGGCCGCTCCGCATGCCACCGACCCCGACTACAAGATCGCCTTCTCCGTCGACGTCGAGGGCAACGACATCTACACCTCTGACATGACCCCCGATGACAAGTACGCCGCCGCTCTCCAGGCCTCCCTCGGCTTCTTCGAGGCCGCTGGCTACACCGTCAAGGACGGCAAGCTCACCGCCGCCCCCGAGGGCGCCAAGCTCGAGTATGAGGTCATGATCCCCGCCGATGGCACCGGCGATCACCCCGCATTCATGATCCTCAAGGAGGCAAGCGACGCCTTCGCCAAGATCGGCTTCAACCTCATCGTCACCGACCTCTCCAACTCCGCCGACCTGTGGACCAAGCTCGAGGCCAAGCAGGGCGAGATCTGGTGCGCCGCTTGGGGCGCCACCATCGACCCCGACATGACCCAGGTCTACTACTCCGATGTCGCCAACGGCGGCAAGGAGCCCGGCGGTTCCAACTACATGTACCAGATCGAGGACAAGGAGCTCGACAGCCTGATCCTCGAGGCCCGCGCCTCCACCGACCAGGAGTACCGCAAGCAGGTGTACAAGGCTTGCCTCGACATCATCATCGACTGGGCTTGCGAGATCCCGACCTATCAGCGCCAGAACGCCATCATCTTCTCGACCGAGCGCGTCAACATCGACACCGTCACGCCTGACATCTCCACCTTCTATGTCTGGCAGAGCGAGATCGAGAACATCGAGATGAACTAAAGACCTTAAGGGCGCGCGGTGTGTGGCCCGTCCGACACCGCGCGCCTCTTGGCGTGACGGGCCTATTCAATCCAAACCAGACCCGTCACGATGCTGCCGCTCTCAACGGAGCGGCAGTTTGCGCCCTAAAGCACCTGTTTGCTTAGGGCAGCCAACACATAGATCCGACGTCTCGGCCTGGATATCCTCCGTTGCGCCTGGTCTTCCCGTTCAAATCGATTCAAGCGAGGTGAGTTCATGAAAAAGTACATCTTAAAACGAGTGCTTATTTCATGCGTGATATTGGTCTTCGTGGCCTTTGTCATCTATGCGCTCATGCGCTGCCTGCCCACGTCCTACCTCGAACAGGTGGCGCGCGCCAAGTCCATGCAGCCTGGCTCCAAGTCCTTTGAGGAATGGATGGCACAGCTCTCGGCCACCTACGGCATGGACAAGGGCATCATTCCCGGCTTCTTCTCCTGGTGCGGTCGCGCCCTTCGTGGCGACTTCGGCGACTCCTGGAAGTGGACCGTTCCCGTAACCGAGAAGTTTGCCGATTCCGTCTGGGTCTCGTTCATCATGGGCGCCATCGCCTTCTTCTTCGAGATCATCATCGCCATTCCGCTGGGCATCATCGCGGCCACCAAGCAGTACACCTGGATAGACAACACCATCACCGTCGTCTCCCTCGCCTGCTACTCGCTGCCGACCTTCTTCTTCGCATCGCTGCTCAAGCTGCTGTTCTGCGTGAACCTCGGCTGGTTCGACCTCGGTGGCCTCATCGGGCGTAACTACGAGCAGCTCTCCAACATGGGGCAGTTCTTCGACCGCGCCAACCATCTGGTGCTGCCCATCGTGACGCTCGTGGTCATCTCCATCGGCTCGCTGATGCGCTACACCCGCACCAACATGCTCGAGGTACTCAACGCCGACTACATCCGCACGGCACGCGCAAAGGGTCTGCCCGAGAGCAAGGTCATCTACCACCACGCCTTCCGCAACACGCTGATTCCGCTGGTCACGATGCTCGGTGGCTCGCTGCCCGGCCTCTTCGCCGGCGCGCTCATCACCGAGACGCTCTACTCCATCCCAGGCATCGGCTTCGTGTCCTTCCAGTCGATGGTGGCGGGTGACATCCCCTTCTCCATGTTCTACATGGTGTTCATGGCGATTCTCACCCTTCTGGGCAACCTCATATCCGACGTTCTCTACGCGGTCGTCGATCCGCGCGTCCGTATCGCTTAGGAGGTGAGACGCATGGCAAACAACATTTCCGAGAAGACGCAGGATCTCGTTTCCCAGGAGATCAACGCCGAGGGCCAGACCGCCGAGGAGTCCGAGTTCTCCCTGAACGACGACCGTCGCGTCAAGACGCTCTCCCCCACCGCCTTGGTGGTCAAGCGCTTCCTGCGCAACCGCGTGGCCGTCACCGGCCTTCTGATTCTCGCCTTCATGTTCGTGTTCTCCTTCGTCGGAGGCATCGTCAGTCCGTACCGTGAGGACCAGCTGTTCTATCGCTACGACAACCAGAACAAGCAGTGGGCCGCCGTGACGGAGAACACCGAGCTTCGCTATGTCAGCGAGAACGACAAGGACTTCCCCTCGGTCGCACGCGCCAAGTTCGTGCTCGCGCTCAAGTCCGACAGCAAGACCTTCGAGGCCCAGGGCGTCACCTATCGCTACGAGAAGATCGGCGACAAGGAGGGCGACGAGCTCTACGCCCTTTACGTCGACGGCTCTGACGAGGCTGTCGCACTCGCGACCTACGACACCGTGAGCTCGTCGACCGGCAACGAGAATATTCCCTCCGCCTTCCAGCGCGAGATCCTCTACGCCGTAGGCCAGGGCAAGAACAAGGTCGAGTACGACGGCAAGACCTACACCCTCGACGAGACTGGTACCGTGCTGGACGACGAGACTGAGGTGGCTTATGCGAGCCGCTACGTGGTGCAGCCGATCATGAGCGACGTCATTTTGACCCGCCAGTTAAAGGAGGAGCTCATCGAAGCCATCGAGGGCGGCTCCAAGGACTTCAAGTTCACCGCCGAGGACGGCACCGAAGCCCAGTACACCCTCAAGTACGACGCGGGAACCAAGAGCTGGTCTGTCCTGCAGTCCACCTCCACCAAGGTCTTCGACACCTACTCCTCTCCCAGCTCGAAGCACTGGCTGGGCACCGACCGCAACGGCATGGACATGCTCACCCGCCTCATGTACGGCGGCCGCGTCTCGCTCTACATCGGCTTCATCGTCGTGTTCATCGAGACCTTCATCGGCGTGGTGCTGGGCGGCATCTCCGGCTACTTCGGCGGCTGGGTTGACAACCTCATCATGCGCATCGTCGACGTCTTCTACTGCATCCCCTCGATGCCGCTGATCATCATCCTGGGCGCGGCCATGGACGCCATGCGCGTCGACCCGCAGATCCGCATGATCTACCTCATGCTGCTGCTTGGCTTCCTCGGCTGGGCAGGCATCGCGCGTCTCGTGCGCGGTCAGATCCTCTCCCTCCGCGAGCAGGAGTTCATGACGGCAGCCGAGGCCACGGGCATCCGCGCGTCCCGCCGCATCTTCCGCCACCTAATCCCCAACGTGATCCCGCAGCTCATCGTCACCATGACCATGAGCCTGGGCTCCACGATCATCACCGAGGCAACGCTCTCGTTCCTTGGCCTGGGCGTCAAGTTCCCGTTCGCCTCGTGGGGCAACATCATCAACGACGTCAACGACACCTACGTGCTCACCAACTACTGGTTCATCTGGATTCCCGCCGGCATCTGCCTGCTGGCGACCGTCCTGGCCTTCAACCTGGTGGGCGACGGCCTGCGCGACGCCTTCGACCCCAAGATGAACCGTTAAGGAGGCGGCACACATGGCAAAGAAGAACAACAGCGGTTACCTGAGCGCGCGTGAGTCACGTGCCATCTCCAAGGCAAACCGCAAGATCACCGGCGAGTACGAGAAGAAGTGGAAGCGCAAGGGCGTGCCCGAGTCCGAGTTCCTCACCCAGATGAAGGACCCTGAGAACGCGGTCGAGTTCGACGACCTGCACACCTACTTCTTCACCGACAACGGTACCGTGCGCAGCGTCGACGGCGTGAGCTTCGAGGTTCCGCAGGGCAAGGTCATCGGCGTCGTGGGCGAGTCCGGCTGCGGCAAGTCCGTCACCTCGCTCTCGCTCATGCAGCTGCTGCAGCGTCCGCAGGGCCAGATCGTCTCCGGCGAGATTCGCCTCAACCTGGGCGACAAGGCCTACGACATCACCAAGATCACGCAGGAGCACATGCAGCACCTCCGCGGCAACATGATCTCGATGATCTTCCAGGAGCCCATGACCTCCCTGAACCCAGTCTTCCGCATCGGCGACCAGGTGGACGAGGTCATCGCCCTGCATGACGGCGAGGGCAAAAGCCCCGAGGAGATCCGCCAGCGCACGATCGAGGCCATCAAGATGGTCGGCATCGCCAACGCCGAGGGCGTCTGCGACATGTTCCCGCACGAGCTGTCCGGCGGCATGCGCCAGCGCATCATGATCGCCATGGCACTCGCCTGCAACCCCAAGATCATCATCGCCGACGAGCCCACCACGGCACTCGACGTCACCATCCAGGCGCAGATCCTGGACCTGCTGCGTCAGCTGAAGGACCGCATCAACTCCTCGATCATGCTGATCACCCACGACCTGGGCGTCATTGCCGAGATGGCTGACTACGTCGTGGTCATGTACGCGGGCCGCATCGTGGAGAAGGGCACCGCCGAGGACATCTTCCATCACCCGGCGCACCCCTACACCATCGGACTCATGGCCTCCAAGCCCGTCGTGGGCCGCGAGGTGGAGAAGCTCTTCTCCATTCCGGGCAAGGTGCCCAACCCCATCAACATGCCCGCCTACTGCTACTTCCGCGATCGCTGCGACCGCCGTCTGGCCTGCTGCGATGGCGAGTACCCGTGCGAGATTTCTCTCTCCGAGACGCACAAGGTCAGCTGCTACCGCTACTACGAGGAGCACCTCGCAGAGGCTGCGGCCGATGGCAAGGACGACATGTCTGCGTTCGGCATGGGAGGTGTCGGCGAATGAGCAAGCAAGAGACCATGACCACGGCAAACGTGGAGCCGCTGGTGTACGACCCGCAGTACATCCTCATGGTGCGGGACCTCAAGAAGTACTTCCCCATCAAGGGTGGCTTCTTCAACCGCGAGATCGGCGCCGTGAAGGCCGTCGATGGCGTGACCTTCAACCTCAAGCGTGGCACCACGATGGGCCTCGTCGGCGAGTCTGGCTGCGGCAAGACCACCACGGGCCGCACCATCCTGCGCCTCTCGAGCGACAAGACCTCCGGTGACGTCCTCTTCAACGGCCAGGAGGTCTATGACCTCTCCCATGAGGAGCTGCGTCACCTGCGCACCAAGATGCAGATCATCTTCCAGGACCCGTTCTCCAGCCTGTCCCCGCGTCTGCCCATCGCCGAGATCATCGGCGAGGCCGTGCGCGAGCACAACCTGGTGCCCAAGGACGAGCTCGACGACTACGTCGACGAGATCATGGACCAGTGCGGCCTGCAGCCCTTCCAGAAGGAGCGCTACCCGCACGAGTTCTCCGGCGGCCAGCGCCAGCGCATCTGCATCGCCCGCGCGCTTGCCCTGAACCCCGAGTTCGTGGTCTGCGACGAGCCCGTCTCCGCACTTGACGTGTCCATTCAGGCACAGATCATCAACCTGCTGCGCGAGCTGCAGGAGCAGCGCAAGCTCACGTACCTCTTCATCAGCCACGACCTCTCCGTCGTCGAGCACATCTCCGACACGGTGGGCGTCATGTACCTGGGCAACCTGGTGGAGTACGGCGACAAGAAGGACATTTTCGCCAACCCGCTGCACCCCTACACCGAGGCCCTGTTCAGCGCCATCCCCATCC
>CAMYZR010000108.1 GCA_947303905.1 uncultured Atopobiaceae bacterium | reverse complement strand
TCGAGGTAGGCGACAGAGCAGGCTGAGCCCGACGGGTTGAACATCCCCACGGAGTAGCCGAAGAGTTCGGCGTACTCTTCCACCAGCTCCTCGAAATCCAGTACGCAGTCCGGGTCGTAATCATCACCCACGGCCCCACACGGCTTGCCAAGCTTGTCACCGACGATCCCACAGTACTTCAAGGGCACGCGCCACACCTCTTGTCTCTCCATGCATGACATGGGTGTCTCCTTTCTGCGCTAGGCGGTACAGTGTTCTCCGAGGGGTGTTCCATCCATCATTCTGCCGTGGGCTCGCTCGTATACGTGTCCGCCATCGGTCTACGATAGCGAATCTGCCCTACCGTCATCCACTCCTGTCTCCATGCTGACCACCACATCCCACACTCTGCAGTCGGCCAGGGGATGGCGCCGGGCTTGTTGACGGGCCAGGTCTCGGACACCCTCCAGCTCTCGAGCGCATCGCAACCGTCGAACAGATGTGATAGGCTCCCCACGTGTGAGAGGTCGAGTCCTCGCAGATCCACGGAACGCAGGCTCGAGCAGCCGCGGAACAGGTAGTCTGCCTTCTCGAGGGCAGGCGTGCGAACCTGCGAGAGGTCGAGCTCCACAAGGGACGCGCACCCGTCGAAGGCTGACCAGAGGCTATGTACCCGTGAGAGGTCCAAGCCTGCGAGGTTTACCCGCTCGAGAGAGCGGCAGTTGTGGAGCAGGTGCGACATGTCTTCGACTCGTGAGGTATCGAGGACCGAGAGGTCGAGGGTCCTCAAGCTCCGGCAGCCAAAGAACATCTGCCGCAGGTCCCTCGCACTTGAGGTATCGAGAGGGGAGAGGTCCACCTCGCGAAGCTCGGCGCAGCCCTTGAACATGCAGGCTAGGCTGTCCTCGCCCGCTGTGTCGATTCCCGCGAGGTCGAGCTCCTCAAGCCGCTTGAAGTGCCGGAACAGAGCCTTGGCCTTTCTGCCTACCCATCGGTCGGCGTAGTCGCGGTAGACAAAGCGTCTCACGTTGCTCTTGTAGACGCGTGGCGTGCCAGAGGAGGGGCGCTCGCTGCCACCGTCCTTCGCATCGATGGGCTTCGGCTCGAGCCTGCGCTCACGTATCCGTAGGTTGAGGCAGCCGCTCCTGAGTTCGCTCAGGGCGGCTTCGTACGTGTGAAGCTCGTCGGTGGTGCTATCGAGCGGGAGCTCGGGCAGGCTCACAGATTTGAGCGCTGCACAACCCTCGAAGACGTCGGTATCAAGAAAGGACAGTGCACCAGAGAGCTCGACGGTCGTAAGGGCTGCGCACCCAGCGAAGGCGTTACCTCCTATCGTGAGGTCTCCCTCGGCGAGGTGCAGGTCCACGCGCTCGAGTGAGGTGCAATCGGCGAACGCCTCGATGCAGACCTCGAGCTCGGCGGGACGCGTGTCGTAGCTCGGCTTGCGGGGCTCGAACTCGACGTACTTGAGCGAGCGGCACCCCTTGAAAGCGCGGAGGCCGATGGTTGGCAGCCAGCCACGGATGACAACGCTCTCGAGCGAGGTACAGTCCATGAACGCCTCTTCACCGACCTCGTCGACGTTTCCCAAATCGAGAGTCCGCAGGTGCGTGTTGCCACGAAAGAGGCCCTTCGGGATGGTCTCCACGTCCTCGGGAATGGTGACGTTCTCGTCGTTGCCACAGTACGAGCACAGTATGGCGTAATCGCTGCCGTCCGGGTTCACGCCATACGCGACTATGAAGTCATCCTGCCAGCTCATCGCATTCCTCTTTCTCAGATATGACGTGTTACTCTGTTCTCATGATAGGGTAGCGCACTCCTGCGCGGCGTCCTTGACGAGCGACTCAAGGGTTGTCAGAGCTTATCCGTTCAGTAGCACTCGGGTGCCGCGACGCCGTCGTACCATGTGTAGTCGCAGTAGTGCACGTCGTCGAGCTCGATGCAGGGCAGAATCTTCTTGAAGACGGTCTTGGGCGTCCTCTCGAACCTGCCGCCGCTCCACTCGTGCGGCGACTCCTCGAACAGCAGAAAGTCGAGGTACGCGCCGGGGCAGAGGGCCGGGCGGAACTGCCCCTCCTCCCAGCCGAAGAGTTCCTCGTACTCCTCTTGGAGTTCGTCAAAGTCTAGGACGCAGTCCGAGTCAAACTCGCTGCCCACTGCCCCCTGTGGCGGATCGAAGTTGTTGTCGACGATGCTGCAGAGCTCGAGCGGTATGCGCCACACGTGCTCCGTTCTGCTGCTTGACATGTCAGTACACCTCCGTTTGTGGATCGCTGGCATAGATGTCCCATACCGGCCCGCCCGCTCGCATCTCCTCCACCGTCATCCATTTCTGGTCGCGCTTTGACCACCACATGCCACAGTCGGCGGTGGGCTCGGGGATGGCGCCATAGTCGCTGATAGGCCAGGACTCCGGGGCCTGCCAGAGCTCGAGCGAGTCACAGCCGTCGAACAGGTGTTGGAAGTAGACTTTGCGCCTGCGCCCAGTCGCCTCGGGCAACCCGAGGGCCCAGAGCGACCGGCATTCCCTGAACCAGCTGTCTAAGTCTTTGTAAAGGTCTAAGATGTAGCCCTCTTGGTAGACGTGGACCGTGACGTCCGAAAGGTCAATCATCGTGAGCGACGAGCATCCCATGAAACAGCGGCGCATCTCCCACACGCAGGCGCCCTTGAGCCCCGAGAGGTCGAGTTCCGTGAGCGAGGCGCAGCCCTCGAAGGCAGAGGTCATTTTGGTGACGGAGTGCAGGTCCATCCCCGAGAGGTCAGCCTTGCGCAGCCGAGCGCAGCCAGAGAGCATTTCGCTCATGCTCTTCACCTGGCCTAGGGTGCACGACGAGAAGTCGAGCTCTGTCAGTGACCCGCAGCCTACGAACACTCTGTCCAGGCGTCTGACCGAGGGGGCGCTGAGACCGTCGAGCTTGACTGACTGGAGCTTGCTACAGTTGAGAAACAGCTCAAACAGGTTCGGAACGCGTGGCAAGGAAAGGTTCGAGAGGTCCACCTCGACAAGCGAGCTGCAGCTACCGAACATCGACGCGAGCTCGGTCAAGGCGCCAAGTTCGAGGCCTGCAAGGCTGAAGCTGCGCAGCTCTTTGCACCCGTAGAAAAAGGAGCCAAGGTCACCGACATTGGCAGGGTCAAAGCCCTTCAGGCCTTCCAGGTTGCGGCAGAATGCAAACATGTACGACATGTCGGCTCTCTGGGCGGGAACGAAGCCGGTGAAGTCGACGGTGCGCAGCTCTTCGCAATGCTCGAACATATACGAGAAGTTGGTTGCCTGCGGCAGGTTGAGATTGACAAAGCTGGCGCTGCGCAGCGATGTGCAGCGCGCGAACATCCATTCCAACGTGACGACACGCGACAGGTCCAGCCCGCTGAGCGAGATGTCTTTGAGGCTGGTGCATCTATCAAACATATGGGAGAGGTCGGTGACCTGCGAGAGGTCGATGGTACCGAAAGATACGCTCTCAAGGCTGGTACAGCCTGCAAACATATACGAGAGGTCGGTAACCTGTGAGGTGTCCAGCCCACTGAGGTCTATCGAGCGCAGCCGGTGACAGTCCTTGAACATGCGCGAAAGGCTCTGCGCCTGCGAGACGTCAAGCCCCGTCAGGTCTATGGATACTGAGTCGAGCTCTGCGAACATGCCCTCCTCGTAAGGAATGGTAGCGCCGGCGTGACCTCCCCGTAGCTCGAGGGCGTCGCCTATCTCTCCCTGGCCGTTCTCCACCTTCACGAGGGGACCGAATTCATCGGGTTCGCAGGTGTAGGTGTCCTCGATGGGCCCGCGCCGACGGATCTGCTCCACGGTCATCCAGCGATGGTTGTGGACCGACCACCACATGCCGCAGTCGGCGGTGGGCTTGGGGATGGCGTCGACCCTGTTGACTGGCCAGGATGCCGGGGCCTCCCAGTACTCGAGCGAGTCGCAACCGTCAAACAGGCGGAAGGATTTGCGGCTTCGATCGTCGCGGACCTCGGGCAGCCTTAGGGTCTTGAGTGACGAGCAGCCCTTGAACCAGTGCAGGACGTGGTCCTCGTATCTGATGTCAACTGTGACGCCCGAAAGGTCGAGCTCGGTGAGCGATGAGCATCCCATGAAGCAGCGGTTCATCTTCCTCACGCAGGCACCCTTGAGCCTCGAAAGGTCGAGTTCCGTGAGCGATCTGCAGTCCTCGAAGGCGGAGGTCAGGGTGGTGACGGAGTGCAGGTCCGTCCTCGCAAGATCGGCCTCGCGCAGCCGCCAGCATCCACAGAAGAGGTGCGAGAGGCTCTTGACCTGTGAGAAGTCCAAGCCCTGCAGGTTCGCCCGCCTCAGGCTCCTGCATCCGCGGAACATATAGCCCACCTTCTCGAGCGCAGGCGTGCGCAGTCCCGAGAGGTCGATTTCTCCGAGTGACTCGCAGCTGTCGAAGGCCGACCAAAGGCTCTGTACCCGTGAGAGGTCGAGGCCAGCCAGGTTTGCCTCCTCCAGTGCGTGGCAGTTGTGGGCCAGGTGCGCCATGCTCTGCACCTGCGAGGTGTCGAGGCAGGAGAGGTCGAGCGACCGCAGGCTTCGGCAGCCCATAAACATCTGCCGCAGGTCCGTGGCGTCTGACGTATCGAGACCCGTGGGGTCGAGCCGCTCGAGCGACGAGTAGCCCTGGAAGAGCCCCGCCGTGTCACGGTCTACTAGCTGGCCCGCATGCTCTTGGTAGGTGATGCACCTGACGTTGCGCCTGAATGTCGTTGTCGTTCAAGGCGGTGAGTCCTCCTCGGTCTCCCAGAGCTCATGGTTCTCGTCCTCTGCCCGCACGGTTATGGGCTGGCGCCGCTCCAGCACCTGCAGGTTGGGGCAGCCGTCCCTTATCGTCTGGAGAACGCTCTCGTAGCGTTCCGCCATACCGGGAATTTGGTTGCGCAAGGCCATGGGCAGGCTGATGCACTCGAGTGCCGTGCAGCCCTCGAAGACGTTGTCCCCTAGCTCGGCCAGCGCCTCGCCAAACACAACGGAGGTGAGTGCCGTACACCCCAAGAAGCAACGGTCGCCCACTTCGAGCCAGACCACTACGCCGTAGAGGTCCAACGACTCGAGTGAGGCGCACTCTGCAAACGCCTCGACCCCCAGGTTGAGAACATCGGGCCACTCTTCGTCTTGAGCATGTCTGATGCTCCTGAGTGAGCGGCAACCTGCGAACGCGCGATTGCCAATGCCTTGCAGGTCCTTGTGTGGGATGACGGTCTCGAGCGCGCTGCAACACGCGAACGCTTCGTCATCGATGCGGGCGACCTCGTTAAGATCGATGGTTCGTATGCGGTCGTTGCCCAAAAACGCTCTCTCTTTGATGGTCCACACGCCATCAGGGATGATGACGTGTTCCTCGTCGCCTTTGTACGCCACCAGAGCGTTATGTTCGATGATGAAGCCATCGTCGTCATATGTGCTCACGTGTGCCCCCTCGATGCCGAGATGTCAACGTCGCTGACAGTCCCTCTGCCTAGGGACTATACCAGCGTCAACTGCCGTCTCTTGAGTAGAAGGACCAGGAGCATCGACGTGAGACAAAATGCCACGTGAGACAAAATGCCACGGAATCTGTCTCATAACAAGAAATGCCACCTTGCTGGTGGCGTTGATTAACATGGTGCTCCGTCCCCTTGGCACGCAACACTACGGACGTGTGTCCGACTGGTCCGCGATGTTAGACGATTTCGGGCCCAGAAACGTCCGACACCACGGACGGGTGTCGGACTGGTCCGCGATGTTGGACGATTTCGGCATCAAAGATGGCCACTTTCGCGGACGGGTACCCCACCTGAAGCAAAGGAGGGTCAGGTGAGGGGCGTCCATGCCGCGTGCTGTGCTCGCGATTCATGCCGAGTTCGACTCTTCGTGGTCTGGTGCCCCCGGCGGGAGTCGCCGCGTCGCCTGCAGCGACGCTCTCAGGCTTCGTCGCTCCGCTCCTCAGCCCGCGAGTGCCCACTGGGCACTCTCGCCCTCACGGGTTCGACTCCCTGAGATGTTGACCTA
>CAMYZR010000107.1 GCA_947303905.1 uncultured Atopobiaceae bacterium | reverse complement strand
TGGTGCGGGATGAGGTTGTAGCTCTGAAAGATGAATCCTACGCGGTGGTTGCGGTAGGCGTCCCAGTCCTTGTCCGTATAGTCCTTGGTGGATACGCCGTTGATGACGATGTCGCCCGAGTCCGCGTGGTCGAGGCCACCCAGGATGTTGAGCATCGTGGTCTTGCCCGAGCCGGAAGGTCCGAGGATGGCTGCAAACTCGTTGTCCCTGAGGGTGATCGAGACGTCATCCAAGGCGACTTGGACGAAGGCGGCGGTGGAATAGGCTTTGCGGATGTCTTTGAGCTGCAGCATGGCGACCTCAGGGGGGCGATTTAATAGTTAGGGTACAGCCTACCCAACAACCCATTATGTCATGTACTGCCCCAAGGGGTGCGCAGATTGTTCTCATGCTCGCCGGCAGAACCAGAAAGTGACGTTATCATAGGAGGGCAGAAATCCCTCGTGCGAAAGACCATCATGGCAAGGCAGGAAAACCTCAGACACAGCAATAGGAGACGCTCCTCGACACGCAGTGCCGACCGGCGTCGCACACAAACGTCAGAGCGGCGCTCCAACGCAACGGAACGCCGCATCAGTCGCGACACGAGACCCAGACGCGAGGGAGGCGCACAGGCTTCGCGCGGTGGCGGCCGCAACGCCGGCATCGACGGCTTCAGGGCGCTGGCCATACTCTCCGTGCTTCTCTACCACCTCGATGTGCCGTGGCTGCCGAGCGGACACCTCGGCGTGGTGATGTTCCTCGTGCTGACCGGGTATCTCGTCACCTCGTCGCTGCTCAAGAGCCAGCGCGAAGGCCTGGGTTCGATCCCGCGCTTCTGGGGCCGCAGGCTCGCGCGCATCTGGCCGCCCATGGCGATGATGATCCTGATCACCGTGCTCGTGTGCATCGTGGCAAACCACGTCCTTCTCACCAAGGCGCGCCCCGACGTGCTGCCGGGCCTCGCCCTCGCGGAGAATATCAGCTACATCCTGCGCAACGTGTCGTACTTCGAGCAGATCGGCGGCCCCTCGCCGCTGACCCACCTCTGGTATCTGGGGATCGATGCCCAGTTCTGCCTCGTGTGGCCGCTGCTCATGACCCTCTTCGCGGCAATCATGCCCTCGAGGTCCATCACGCGGCGCATCTGCCTTGTGCTCGCCATCGCATCCGCGGTGGCCATGGGCGTGCTCTACGATCCCGACGCCGGCATCACGCGCGTCTACTACGGACCTGACACCAGAGCGTTCGCCCCGCTCGTCGGCGCATGGCTCGCCTACGTCGTGCCCCTGGGCAAGCGTCCCGCCCGCGACGTGCGCGACCTCCTCGAGGTCAACCGCGTGGCCATCGAGCTTGTCGCCCTCGTCTGCGTCGTGGCGCTCATCCTGGGCATGGCGTTCGTGCCTGACACCTCGATTCTGCTCTATCGCGGCGGCATGATGCTCGCTGCCCTCATGAGCGCGCTCATCATCCTGGCGATCGTGCTGCCGGGAGGCCTCATCTCGCAGGCGCTCTCGCTGCCGCCCCTCGCCTGGCTCGGTTCGCGCTCCTATGGCGTCTACCTCTGGCACTTCCCGCTCATCCAGCTCCTGGGCGCCGCGGCAAACACCGCCGCCTGGTGGAAGGCACCCGTCGTGGTGCTCGTCTCGCTGATCCTGGCAGAGCTCAGCCACCAGCTGATCGAGCGCCCGCTTTCCGGCAAGGCTCCCGCGCGCACCGAGATGCCCACGCGTCGTCGCGACTCCGTCGGCCTCTCCACCCCCGCAATCGCCGGCATGGCCGCCCTGGCGCTGCTCGTCATTGGTGACGGCGTCGGCCTGGCCCTCATCCCCAACGAGACCCTTGTCCCCGAGGATGCCATCGTCAGCACGGGCGAGTCCGCCGACCAGGCCATGGACCTGAGCAAGAAGAAGCCCGCGCAGGACGAGGCGACCGACGACGAGAAGGCGGACGGCGAGAAGAAGCAGGATGAGCCCGAGGCCGAGCCCATCGTATCCGAGGAGAACGTTCCCGCCGAGAACGCCGTCCTGCACGCACCTGCCGAGGAGCGCGCGGCGGGCATCTACGACCCCGTCCTCATCGGCGACTCCGTCCCTGGTGACGCCGCGGCGTTCTGGAACGAGGCCTGCCCGGACAGCCTGCTCGACAGCTATGTGGGCCGCCGCCCCGACCAGGCCATGAACGTGCTCGACCAGTACCTTGAGCAGGGCGTGGTGGGACAGGTCGTCATCATCCAGGCCTTCTCCAACACCCCCGTCTCCATCGGCGAACTCGACCACATGATTGCCGCCTGCGGCAAGGACCGCACGATCTACCTCGTCAACGTGCGCATCCCCGAGTCCGAGGAGACCGCCATCAACCGCACCCTCGCCGAATGCGCGAACAACTATGACAACGTGCACCTCATCAACTGGAATGCCCTGAGCGAGGGACAGGGCGACTGGCTCTACCCCGACGGCGAGCACCTCACTCCCACGGGTCAGCCCATCTACGTGAACATGATCGTGGATGCCATCGACGAGGAGTTCGTCGCGCGAGGCGGCGCCGTGACCCGCCGCGACGAGGCCCAGACGCTCGAGAACACGGGCAAGTCGGTGGTCGTCGACAACACCGCCGGATAGCGAGCCCGCGCAAGGCGCGTGAACAAGCTGCGAAACGACTGGGGCCGGTCCTTATGCCAACCGCTGTAAGGACCGGTTCCCCCTTCGGCAGGATTGACCGCGCCAGTACCGCATTTGCGCGTTACCATGACATGAGTGTGCCCCCAAGGTGAGGAGAAGCCATGTCAGAACTGCTCATTCCCTTTGTTCTTGCCCTGACCCCCATCATCTGGCTCGTCATCGCCCTGATCGGCCTCAAGCAGCAGGCCTGGATGGCAAGCCTGGAGTCAATGGCTGTCGGCATCGTCGTCGCCATGGCCTATTGGCACATGACCCCCATCAACGTGGCGACCGCCGCCCTGGAGGGATTCCTGTTTGCCCTCTGGCCCATCGTGCTGGTCATCATCGCAGCGGTCTTCACCTACAACCTCTGCGTGAGCACGGGTGCCATGGAGACCATCAAGGCCATGCTCACCTCGGTCTCCTCTGACAAGCGCATCCTCACCATCCTCATCGCATGGTGCTTCGGCAACTTCATGGAGGGCATGGCGGGCTTCGGCACGGCCGTGGCCATCCCGGCCAGCATGCTCATGGCCCTCGAGATCGACCCGGTCACCGCCATTCTGGTGTGCCTCATCGCCAACGGCGTGCCCACCATGTTTGGCTCGGTCGGTATCCCCACGACCACCCTCGCCACCCAGACGGGCCTCGACGTGCTGCAGCTGAGCTACATGCAGGCGCTGCAGGTGGCCCCGTTCGCCATCCTCTGCCCCGTCCTGATGGTCATGGCCCTCGGCGGTGGCCCCAAGGCCCTCAAGGGGATTCTCCCCATCCCCATCGTCGCAGGCCTCACCTTCTCGCTCCCCCAGATCCTGATTGCTCGCCTCGTTGGCGCGGAGCTCGCCGATGTCGCCGGCGCCGTCCTCTCGCTCGTCGTCACCTTCATCGTCGCCATCCGCTACTCCTCGCGCGAGGTTCCCGCGGAGTACAAGGTCGTGCTCAAGAAGCGCATGAACGTCGACGTACAGGGCGCGCTCATCTCGTGGAGCCCCTTCATCCTCATCTTCCTGGTGCTGCTGTGCACCTCCAAGATCGTCACGCCAATCTATGAGTTCCTGGCTCCCTTCAAGACCACCGTCAACATCTATGCGGGCAACCCCGACGCCACCCTCACCTTCACGTGGATCAACACGCCTGGCGTCCTCATCCTCATCTGTGGCATCCTCGGCGGCCTTGCTCAGGGCGCCTACCTCGACCAGACCTTCGCGGTGCTCTACCTCACCGTCGTCCAGATGTCCAAGACCATCCTCACGATGCTGGGCATCCTCGGCCTCGCGAAGATCATGACCTACTCCGGCATGATCGGCTCCATCGCAGCCTTCTTCGTCGGCGCACTGGGCGGCCTCTACCCGCTCGTCGCCCCGGCGCTCGGCGCGCTCGGAACCTTCGTCACCGGCTCCGGCACCTCCTCCGAGGTCCTGTTCGGCAACGTTCAGCTGAGCGCCGCCCAGGACCTCGGCATCAACGAGCTGTGGCTCGTCGCCTCCAACTCGCTGGGCGTCTCCGCCGGCAAGATGCTCGCCCCGCAGAACATCGCCATCGGTTGCGCCGCCGTCGACCTGCAGGGCAAGGACGGCGAGCTGATGAGCAAGATCGCACCGTACGCGTTCGGCTTCCTGATCCTCATGATGATCGAGGTGTACGCGGGTACGCTCGTGGGCATGTAGGCAACGCTGCAATCGCTTATTGGCGCCTCGCTTCGGCGGGGCGCTTCTTTTTGTGCCGATGCTTCCGCAAGAAGCTTTCAGAGGAAGGCTTTTCTGCTCTGGAGCGTTCAGATTTGGGCTTCTACCTGCGGTTTCACAAGCTCTACATGTTACCTAGAGTAAACAATCGATTGACATGGACTTACGTGATACTCTCCATTCAAGGGGATTCTGTAAACCTATCCGTGAGAGGGGTAACCCATGTCTAAGCCCATTATTGATGCTGATGCCTGCATCGCTTGCGGTGCCTGCGCCGACGCTTGCCCGATGGATGTCATCGAGGTCGAGGATGTCGCCACGGTCGCCAACGAGGACGACTGCGTTGGTTGCGGCGCTTGCGCTGACGCCTGCCCGGTCGGCGCCATCGAGATCGAGGACTAGTCTAGGACTCGCCATTCTCTAGGCACCTGACAGCCACAATCGGCTATCGCTTAGGCCTCGCACCTCAGGGTGCGGGGCCTTTTGTTGTGCAGCGAGTCTGAGTTTGTCCGCGGCTGCGCGCCCGTCGGGGGCGGTAACGCACGGGCGGACAGCTTTGGAGCCAGAGCGCCACCGACCCGCTCCCGTGGACGCAACCACCTGCCCATCGCTTTTCCAAGATCCCAGACAGCAACGCAGATTGCGTCGCAACCTTATGAGAAGATATCGGTCAGTCCCCACAATACCCGGCATCCTTGGACGTGAACCATGCACCAGCGCGTCTCGACCCATATGCACAGGCTCCTCCGCCTCATGGCAGCGCTTGCGCTCGTCACATGCTGCCTCGCCCTCTCGGCCTGCTCCACCGTCACCATCTACGAGGAGGAGCCCGAGACGCCCGTCGGACAGATAGTCCCCTCCAAGCTGGCCATCGTGCACACGGCAGGCATGATGGACTCGTTTGACGCCTCAAAGTCCAGCCTCGGCATAGCGGCAGTCGCCCAACTGTCCCACGACCTCGAGGAGGGCGGGTATGACGTGATGCTGCTCGACAGCGGCAACACGCTCGCCAGCCCAAAGGGCCTCGACTACAGCGACGCGGAGGTTCCGGTGGCCTACCTCAACGCGGCCGGATACGACGCGGCCCTCGCAAGCGTGGGAGAGCTCGACATGGGACGCGATCTCATCCACCAGCGCTCGAAGCAGGCAAGCTTCTCCCTGCTCTCGTCCAACCTCACGGACCGCACCTCGGGCGAGCTCGCCTTCTCGTCCACCAGGATCGTCAAGCTCAAGGACGGCAGACAGGTGGGCGTGTTTGCGCTGACCGCACCGGACGACCTCGGGCAGATCGGCCGCTTCGAGGCAAAGGACTTGGAGGCCGACTGGGGGGCTCTCGTCTCGGTTGCCCAGAAGAACGTGGACGAGCTGCGCGAGCAGGGCTGCCTGCTCGTCGTCTGCCTCAGCGACCTCGGACGGGTCGCCGACGGATCCCTTGGCCCCCATAAGCTCGCAAGTCGCGTGAGAGGCATCGACTTCGTCCTGGACGTGTCCGAGTCCAAGTGGAACCAGACCCGAGTCACAGACGCCTCGGACGGCCACCCCCTCGTCGTGGAGACTCCCGAGGGGTTGTCGAGCGTCTCGGTCGTCACGTGGGAGCGCGGCGTATCGGCCGCCAGGCCCGTCGACGCCGGGACGTACGACGGTGCTGACGAGCAGGTCCAAGCGCTCGTCACGCAGACGGACAT
>CAMYZR010000106.1 GCA_947303905.1 uncultured Atopobiaceae bacterium | reverse complement strand
ACTCCGAGGACAAGACCCTCAACGCCTCCATCAAGAAGGCCAACGGCATGATCGCCAAGGAGATCAACGTCGTGTGCGATGGCGAGACGGTCGCAACCGTCGACAAGCCGACCATCATTAGCTGGATCAGCTTCACTGACGACCAGGAGGTCAACGTCGACGGCGTCTTCAACTGGGTCGAGTCCAACGACGCCATCAAGGAGGCGGGCAACGCCACCGACGAGGAGCACGTCTGGGCACTTGACGCAGACGCCACCTGCACCGACATCCACCGCGTCCTCAAGCGTCAGCCCGACACCGATGCCGAGGTCAAGCGCACCGCCATCGAGACCAAGCCGGTGGCGACCCCCGGTGCCAAGGAGAGTGGGCGCCACATCGACGTCAACCTCTCCACGCAGTTCGTGCGCTTCTACGACGAGAACGGCAAGGTGATCTGGGACTCCTACTGCGTGAGCGGAGGCTGGGACGCCGAGTACCAGGAGATGCACGCCACGCCGCAGGGCACCTTCGCCATCCAGGCAAAGGACACCAACACCACCCTCGTCGGCGCGGACCGCAACGACGACAAGCAGCCCGACTACGAGTCGTTCGTGTACTACTGGATGCCCTTCCTCAACTACGACTATGGCTTCCACGACGCCACCTGGCGCTCCGACTTTGGCGGCGACATCCGCTACTGGTGGGGCAGCCATGGATGCGTCAACCTTCCCTACGAGAAGGCGGAGGAGCTCTTCAACCTCGTCAAGGTCGGTGACACCGTCTACATCCACGAGTAGCGACGCGCCAGCCGCACGCTCTCGCAAGCGAGTTGGCCGCGTAGCATATCACCAACTGTTCTTGCAAGTGCCATGCCAGCAAAGACGTTCATTTTGTCCGTGGACGTTATGTAGAGAGCATCCACAAAGGTAATAACTAAGTTAACCGGCGCCCCCATTTGGGGGCGCTTCCCCTTGCCCATACTAGAATGGGCAGGCAAGTTAAACGACCTGAAAGGTTGAAAGCAAATGAGCAGAGTCTATAACTTCTCAGCTGGCCCGGCGGTACTGCCCGAGGCAGTCCTCCAGGAAGCCGCCAACGAGATGCTCGACTACCGCGGCTGCGGCATGAGCGTCAACGAGATGAGTCACCGCTCTCAGATGTTCCAGGACATCATCGACGAGGCAGAGGCCGACCTGCGCGACCTTATGGGCATTCCCTCCAACTACAAGGTCCTCTTCCTGCAGGGCGGCGCGCACCAGCAGTTCGCGGCCATCCCGTTGAACCTGTGCAAGCTCCCCGGCGCCTCCGGCAAGGCCGACTACATCAACACCGGCATGTGGTCCAAGAAGGCCCTGGCCGAGGCCAAGCGCTTCATCGATGCCCAGGAGATCGCCACGAGTACCGACAAGACCTTCTCCTACATCCCCGACTGCTCCGACCTGCCCGTGCGCGAGGACGCAGACTACGTCTACATCTGCGAGAACAACACCATCTACGGCACCGTCTACCACGAGCTTCCCAACACCAAGGGCAAGGTGCTGGTGTCTGACGTGAGCTCCATGTTCCTCTCCCAGCCGGTCGACGTCAGCAAGTACGGCGTCATCTACGGCGGCGTCCAGAAGAACGTCGGCCCCGCCGGCCTGGCCATCGTCGTGGTGCGCGAGGACCTCGTCCCCGAGGACGACCTCGCCGATGTGCCCATCATGATGCAGTGGCGCCCGCAGGTTACCGCCAACTCGCTCTACAACACCCCCAACTGCTGGTCCATCTACATGTGCGGCAAGGTCTTCAAGTGGCTCAAGTCCCAAGGCGGCCTCGAGGGCATCTACCAGCACAACCTGGCCAAGGCCCAGGTGCTCTACGACTTCCTTGACTCCTCCGAGCTCTTCAAGGGCACCGTGCGCAAGGAGGACCGTTCGCTCATGAACGTGCCCTTCGTCACCGGCGACGCCGACCTTGACGCCCTCTTCGTCAAGGAGTCCAAGGCCGCTGGCCTTGAGAACCTCAAGGGCCATCGCTCCGTGGGTGGCATGCGTGCCTCCATCTACAACGCGATGCCCATCGAGGGCGTCGAGGCCCTCGTCGCCTTCATGAAGGACTTCGAGGCCACCCACTAGCCCGGTAGAGCAGAGGGCTAGCGCCTTCGGTTCGCAGATTCGGATTTGACAGGGCGGGGTCTTGCACCCCGCCTTTTACCAGAGCAAGGAGCACTGCCATGTACAAGGTCCATTGCCTCAACAACATCGCGAAGGTGGGCACTGACCGCCTGGGCGAGGGCTTTGGCCTCACCGAGGACATCGACGAGTCCCAGGCCATCATGGTCCGTTCGGCCAGCCTGCACGACATCGACTTCTCCGATGAGCTGCTTGCCGTCGCCCGCTGCGGCGCTGGCGTCAACAACATCCCCCTCGATCGCTGCGCCAAGCAGGGCATCGTCGTCTTCAACACGCCTGGCGCCAACGCCAATGGCGTCAAGGAGATGGTCATCGCCGGCATGCTGCTCGCCGCGCGCGACATCGTGGGTGGAATCGAGTGGGTCGACGAGAACTCCGACGACCCCAACGTGGGCAAGGCTGCCGAGAAGGCGAAGAAGGACTTTGCGGGCACCGAGCTTGCGGGCAAGAACCTCGGCGTCATCGGACTGGGTGCCATCGGCGCCATGGTGGCAAACGCAGGCCGCAGCCTGGGCATGCACGTCTATGGCTACGACCCCTACCTCTCGGTCAAGTACGCCTGGAGCCTCGACCGTCACGTGCGCCACGTCCAGCACATCTCGGAGATCTGGGCCAACTGCGACTACATCACCATCCACGTGCCCGCCACGGCCAAGACCAAGGGCATGATCGGCCGCGAGCAGATCGCCGCCATGCGTGACGGCGCCGTCGTGCTCAACTACGCCCGCGACGTGCTGGTGGACGAGCGCGCCATGGCAGAGGCGCTGCAGGAAGGCCACATCCGCCGCTACATGACCGACTTCGCCAACTCCGTGACCACCAGCATGGCCCACGCCACCGTCACGCCACACCTGGGCGCCTCGACCAAGGAGGCCGAGGACAACTGCGCCGTCATGGCCGCCGACGAGCTTCGTGACTACCTGCTCAACGGCAACATCACCAACTCGGTCAACTACGACGCGGTTGACATGGGCCCGATGGAGGGCGCCATGCGCCTGGCCGTGTTCCACCTCAATCGTCCCAACATGATCGGCCAGATCACCTCGAGCATCTCGTCGGCCAACATCAACATCGAGAACATGGTCGACAAGAGCCGCGGCGAGATTGCCTACTGCCTGCTCGAGCTCAGCGACATTGCCCCCGAGGACGTCATCGCCAAGCTCGCCGAGGTTGACGGCATCTACCGCGTGCGCGCCATCCGCCAGTAGGCATACCGACCGTCAGCGCGAGAGGGTGCTCGCCCCTGGAGGGCGAGTGCCCTTTTGCATGCAAGCGCACGGCGCACGGGACCTGCTGCAACACGCTTCTTCTGTTGGTTTGCAGCACCTTTCGTCCCTCTTGGAAAACCGTCGTAGAATCGGATGGCACTCATTGATACCGATGCAAAAGGAGCGTCAATGTATCGCGTTCACTGCATGAACAACATCTCTCAGTCCGGACTGGACAAGCTCTATAAGACCTTCGCCCCCGCCAAGGACCTCTCCGTGGCAGACGCCGCCATCGTGCGCAGCACCAACATGCACGAGCTGGACCTGCCCAAGGACCTCCTTGCCATCGCGCGTGCCGGCGCAGGCGTCAACAACATCCCCATCGACCGCTGCACCGAGCAGGGCACGGTCGTCTTCAACACGCCCGGCGCCAACGCCAACGCCGTCAAGGAGCTGGTGGTGGCTGGCATGCTCATGGCCTCGCGCGACATCATGGGCAGCGCGGAGTGGGTCAGCGACCATGCCGACGACGATCAGGTCGCCGCTGATGCCGAGAAGGCAAAGAACCAGTTTGGTGGCAGCGAGATCGCCGGCAAGACCCTGGGCGTCATCGGCCTGGGCGCCATCGGCGCCATGGTGGCCAACGCCGGCCGCAGCCTGGGCATGCACGTGCTCGGCTTTGACCCCTACCTCTCGATCATGGCCGCTTGGAGCCTCGACCGCCACGTGCACTATGTGCAGCGCCTCGGTGAGATCCTCGAGAACGCCGACTACATCACCATCCACGTCCCGGCCAACGACAGTACGCGCGGCATGATCGGCCGCGACCAGATCGCGCAGGCCAAGGACGGGGTCGTCTTCCTCAACTTTGCCCGCGACGTGCTGGTGGACGAGCAGGCCATGGCCCGCGCGCTCGAGAGCGGCCATGTGCGTCGTTACGTGACCGACTTTGCCAACCCGATCACCACGCACATGAAGAATGCCCTCGTGCTCTCCCACCTGGGCGCCTCCACGCGCGAGGCGGAGGCCAACTGCGCCGCCATGGCTGTCGACCAGCTGCAGAGCTACCTGCTCGAGGGCAACATCGTCAACTCGGTCAACTTCGGCGAGGTCAACCTGGGACCCATCCAGACCGACGAGCGCATCGTGGTGCTGCACCGCAACATCCCCAACATGATCGGCCAGTTCACCCAGATCATCGCAGAGTGCGACCTGAACATCGAGAACATGGCCAACAAGCGCCGTGGCAACAACGCCACCACGCTCATCGAGACGAGCGGCCCGTGGGACTACAGCGTCGTCGAGCGCATCAGCGAGATCGAGGGCGTCTACCGCACGCGCATGGTGGCACCCGCGAGCTAAGGCTCCAACGCACGTATAAAGCACTGGATACGAGAGACGGCCCCTCACACGAGGGGCCGTCCTTTTGTCTTCACGTTTGGCGGGAACCACAGCTCCATCGCAACGTGGAGTCGCCCTCATACGACGGGAGCGGGAGACGGCGCTCGGCCACCTCCCGCTCCCGTCACTGGGCGCTGTCGCGTCCCCTCAGGGGGACGCAGGTCAATGCTGTGCTACCACTGCGGATGCATGCAGCGAGACATGCACGCAGAGCGCATGCGCGAGAAGTAGGCACAGGGGAACACCCGATCAAGCCACATGAAGGCTCGCAGCTGCATCCATTGCAGGTTCCTACTCATTACTCGTGCCTGCCCTTCCGAGAATACCGTTGACGCCTACTTCAAAAGGAAATGTTCCTGCCCTGTTGAAAGCGGCAATGAACATGCGGATCGCATTTGAGGGTGTGGTACCTATCGACTCTGTCGCCTCGAAGAAACGCTCTTTTTCGGCGGGCAGAACCTTGGCTACGACTGGAGTCATCTTGTCTGACATGGTGACCGTGTTTCGTTTATGGTATGACTTGGTATGTTTTGGTTATACCCTGTAATACATAGTAACACCCATTTGCATGATGGCAATGACTTTTCTGACCAATTTGCCAACGGTTTTCAAAGAGGTAACACTTGACAGCAAGGGCTTTGAGATCTACTGCCTCACCTCTACCATGAGCTGGTCCGCACCCATTAGAGAGGATCTGCCATGACCTTGGACAATGACTCCCCCATCGACCAGATCAGGGACTTCTTCGCCCACGACCTCTTTGCCTACGAGGCCTGCGGATGCAGGATCGTCGAGGCCTCGCACGGGCATGCGGTGACCACGTTCGACATAGCGCCCATCCATCGCAACGCCATGGGAGCCGTCATGGGCGGGGCCATCTTCACGCTGGCCGACTACGCGCTGGCCGTGGCCTGCAACATTGGCGAGAAGCCCACCGTCTCGGTGAGCAACAGCATCGAGTTTCTCTCGTCAGCACGCGGTGATCGCCTGATTGCCACGTGCGACGTTGACAAGAGCGGACGCTCGCTGGGGTTCTATACTGTCGATGTGCGCGACGAGTTGGGCACTCATGTGGCGCGCATGTCCGCCATCTGCTTCAGGCGGGCGTAGGACAAGGACTGCGGGCAGACCCACGGCACCGGGAGTCGTACATATATATATTGAGGGGATTGACATGAGCTCGAAAGCCACCATGGAGTCCGAGGCGTCAGTTCAAAACGGAATCAAGCGCGCCGTCTTTGCGGGAATC
>CAMYZR010000105.1 GCA_947303905.1 uncultured Atopobiaceae bacterium | reverse complement strand
ATCGTCCCGGGCGTGTCGGCGGCCAATGGCGGTGCGGCGGTGCTGGGTGCGCCGCTCATGCACGATTGGTGCGTCATCTCGCTCTCGGACCTCATGACGCCCTGGGAGCTCATTGAGAGGCGGCTCACCGCTGCGGCGCAGGCGGACTTCTGCATAAGCCTCTACAATCCCGCGTCAAGGCACAGGCCCGACCACCTGCGTCGCGCCTGCGACATCCTGCTGGGCCATCGCTCGCCCGAGACCGTCTGCGGCTACGTCCGCAACATCGGCAGAGAGGGCGAGGAGTGTCGCATCCTTACGCTCGGCGAGCTGCGTGATGCGCATGTAGACATGTTTACCTGCGTGTTTGTGGGTAACTCGCAGACGCGTGAGATTGACGGGCGCATGGTGACGCCACGCGGCTATGGCGAGGGAGGTGCCTAGGATGGACGTGCTCGTGTTCGGGGGTACCTCCGAGGGACGTCATCTGGTCGAGTGGCTGGCGGCGCGCGGCACCTGTGACGTCGTGGCGTGTACCGCGACGGCCTACGGTGCCAGTCTGATCGCGCGGGGGCCGCACGTGCAGACGTTGGAGGGGCCGCTTGCCACCGAGCAGAAGGACCAGCTGATGGAGGAGCACGACTTCGTCTGCATCGTGGACGCGACGCATCCCTACGCCCGGCACATCTCCGAGAGCGTCGCCAACCTTGGCGAGCGCCATGGCGTGGACGTGGTGCGCGTGGTCCGCGAGGGCGCTCGCGGGGCCGACGGGTTGTGGACGGGGGTCGCCGACGCATCCGAGGCCGCTCGGCTGCTTGCGGGAACCGTGGGCAACATACTGCTCACCACGGGCAGCAAGGACCTCGCCACCTTCACCGAGCTCATCCCCGACTATGTCGAGCGCCTCTACGTGCGCGTGCTGCCGGTGGTCTCCTCGCTCGAGCGCACGCGCGAGCTGGGCATCCCCGCGAGTCACGTGATCGCCATGCAGGGGCCCTTCTCCGAGCAGATGAATCGCGCCCTGATCGAAGAGCTGGGCATTGCCCATCTGGTGACCAAGGATTCTGGGCCCACGGGTGGGTTTGACGAGAAGGTGCGGGCGGCACGGTCGTGCGGTGTCGACCTGATGGTCATCGAGCGGCCGGAAGAGGGCCCTGGGCTGCTCTTGTCCGAGGCACAACATCTCCTGGAGGAACGCTATGGTCTCTAAGGTCTACGTCATCGGCATGGGCATGGGCAATCCGGACACGCTCACGGTGGCAGCGCGCTCGGCGATTGACCAGAGCGACCTGATTATCGGATCGAAGCGTCTGCTCGAGGCGCTGGGCGAAAGCGACGCGCGCATGGTTGCGCTGGTTTCGGGCGCGCACATCGCCGAAGAGCTGCGCGAGGCGCCTGAGGCTGTGGCGAGCGTGGTCATGAGCGGTGACGTCGGCTTCTACAGTGGTGCGACGAGCCTGTACCCGCTGCTCGAAGGGTTGGACGTGGAGGTCGTACCGGGAGTCTCGTCGCTCTCGTACCTCTGCTCCCGCCTGCGCTGTCCCTGGCAGGATGCGTACGTGGTGTCTGCCCACGGCCGTGCGCACAATCTGGCCGGCGCCGTGCAGACGCATGGCAAGACCTTCGTGCTCACGGGCGGGTCCGTGCGTGCGGGAGAGCTCTGCGCGCTGCTCGTGGAGCGCGGTCTGGGCCATGTGCGCGTATGGGTGGGGGAGCGCCTGTCGTATGCAGACGAGCGCATCACCGCTGGCACGGCCCTTGAGCTCGCGGGTCGTCCGTTTGAGAGCCTGGCCGTGATGCTCGTGCTCAACGAAACGCCCATCGTCCCCGGCGCGCGGGCGCCACATCTGCGCGACGATACCTTTGTTCGTGGCGAGGTTCCCATGACCAAGGAGGAGGTGCGCGAGCTTGCCGTGTGCAAGTTGCGCGTGCGCCCCGACGACACGGTGTGGGACGTTGGCGCAGGCACTGGTTCGGTGAGTGTCGAGCTGGCGCGGGCCGCCTGCGAGGGGCAGGTGTTTGCCATCGAGCGCGCTGAGCGGGCATGCGAGCTCATCGAGGCCAACCGCCAGGCGCATGGGCTCACCAATCTGCACATCGTCACGGGCGAGGCGCCCGATGCGCTCGCGGGGCTTCCCGCACCCGACTGCGTCTTTGTCGGGGGATCCTCGGGCGTCCTTTCCGAGATCGTGGCCGCAGCCCTTGCGGCGAATCCCCTCGCGCGCGTGTGCATTGCGGCCGTCACGTTGGAGACCGTCTCTGACGCGCTCGCATGCGTTCGTTCGCTTCCCTTGAGCGACGTCGACATCGTTCAGCTGAGTGTCGCCAAGGCACGCGAGATGGGGCACTATCACCTGATGCAAGCCGCAAACCCCGTGTACCTCGTGACGGCGAGGGGTGCTGCGGAGGATGAGGAGCAGGCATGCAGGTAGCGGCTCCACGCATACTGATCGCCGGCACCGCGAGCGGTGTGGGAAAGACCACGCTTGCCTGTGGCTTGCTGCGCCTGCTCGTCCGTCGTGGTCTCAAGGTGCAGGCTGCCAAGTGTGGCCCCGACTACCTCGATCCGATGATGCACACGCACGTGCTGGGCATACCCTCGCGCAACCTCGACCTCTTCTTTGCGGGAGGGGATCTGGTGCGCGAGCTGGTGGCGGAGGGTGCGCAATCCGCCGACATCACGGTCATCGAGGGAGCCATGGGCTATTACGACGGCATCTCCCAGGGCCACGCCGCATCGGCCTACGACCTTGCGCGAGTGACCCAGACGCCTGCCGTGCTGGTGGTGGACGCGCGAGGAAGAGCCCTCTCGGTGGCCGCCGAGGTGGCGGGCTTCAAGCGCTTCCGGGAGCCTTCGCAGGTGGCGGGGGTCATCCTGAGCCGCGTGTCAAAGGGCTACTTCCCCACGATGAAGGAGATGGTCGAGCTAGAGACGGGCGTGCGGGTCTTGGGCTACGTGCCCGAGCTCGCAGGTGCTGTCCTTGAGAGTCGTCACTTGGGATTGGTCGCGGCTGGCGAGGTAGCGGACCTCGGCCGGCGGGTGGACCTGATAGCCGATGCGCTCGAGCAGACCATCGACGTGGACGGCCTGCTTGCGCTCGCGCATTCGGCTCCCGAGCTGGCCTATCGGCCGCGCGAGCTGCCCGAGCCCTGCGCAGGCTCTCCCGTGATCGCCGTGGCCTTCGACGAGGCCTTCAACTTCTACTACGAGGACACGCTGACTCTTCTCGAGAGGCTCGGTGCACGTCTGGTGCGCTTCTCGCCTCTGGAGGACCGCCACCTGCCTGCGGGCACCTGTGGCCTGTACTTGGGTGGCGGCTATCCCGAGCTGCATGCGGCCCGCCTTTCGTCAAACGAGGGTCTGCGCATGGAGGTCAGGGAGGCCGTATCCGCCGGCATGCCCACCGTCGCAGAGTGCGGGGGCTTCATGTATCTGCATGAGACGCTCCTGGATGCCGAAGGGGTGCCGTGGCCCATGGTGGGCGCAGTGCCTGGTACGAGCTATGGGCTCGGTCGGCTCGGACGCTTTGGGTACGTGACCCTGACCGCGCGGCGCGCGAGCCTTCTTGCTGACGCTGGCCAGAGCCTGCCAGCCCATGAGTTCCACTACTGGGACAGCGACCGGCCGGGCGACGCCTTCCATGCGCAGAAGCCGCAGAGCTCGCGTGGTTGGGAGTGCGTCGTGGCAACCCCAACGCTCTACGCGGGCTACCCGCACCTTTACCTGGCCTCCTGCCCAGAGGCGGCAAAGCGCTTCGTTGATGCGTGCGCCTCCTTTGGATTGGCCGGGAAGGCAGGCTGCCCATGATTCACGTGGCTGCCCTGGTCTGCGGCTTCGCGTTGGATGCCCTCTTTGGCGACCCCTATGCCATGCCGCACATCATCAGGTTGATCGGCAACCTCATCGCGTGGACCGAACGGGTGCTGCGCGCGATCTTCCCCTCCACGCCGAAAGGCGAGCGCGTCGCGGGAGCCGTGCTGGTGGCGGTGGTCGCTGGCACCTCCTGCGGGGCGTCGGCTCTGGCACTTTGGCTTGCCGGGCTCGTCTCGCCCTCGCTCGCGTTTGTGGTGGAGAGCTTCGTCTGCTATCAGATGATCGCGGCCAAGCAGCTGCGCATCGAGGCGGGCCGCGTCTACGACGCTCTGCGGAACGATGGTCTGGCTGCCGCGCGCACGGCCGTCTCGATGATCGTAGGACGTGACACGGCGCAGCTGGACGAGGCGGGCGTGACGCGTGCGGCCGTGGAGACCGTGGCGGAGAACACCTCCGACGGGGTCGTGGCCCCGCTTCTGTTCATGGCGCTCGGTGGCGCGCCTGCAGGCGTGCTCTACAAGGCCGTCAACACCATGGATTCCATGGTGGGTTACGTGAACGACCGCTATCGGTACTTTGGCACAGCTGCGGCAAAGCTCGATGACGTGCTCAACTGGATCCCCGCGCGCCTGACGGGCGCGCTCATGTGCCTGGTGGCCCCGTTGGTTGGCCTGGATGGTCGCGGCGCCTGGAGCATCTTCCTGCGTGACCGCCTGCGCCACGCGTCGCCAAACTCGGCCCATCCCGAGGCGGCCTGCGCGGGCGCGCTTGGCGTGCAGCTTGCTGGACCTGCCAGCTATTTTGGCGTGCTGCACGACAAGCCGACCATCGGGGACCCAACGAGGCCGATCGAGCCCGAGGACATCGTGCGCTCCAACCGCCTCCTTACGGCGACATCGGTTGCGGCTCTGCTGCTCTCCGTCGCCCTGGGTATCCTTGTGCGCAAGGCTTTGGGGAGGTGGTAGCGTGGATCGCTTCGAGCACGGGGGAGACGTCTATTCCCATCCAGGGGTGCTCGACTTCTCTGCCAGCCTGAACCCCCTGGGCATGCCGAAGGCGGCGCGAGAGGCGCTGCTCGCATCGGTCGATGCCTGTGAGTCCTACCCCGACCCGCATGCGCGTGAGCTCGTGGGCGCCCTTGCTGGCTTTGAGCAGGTAGACGAGGCGTGGGTGGTGCCTTGCGCCGGGGCGACCGATGCGATCGAGCGCCTTTGCATGGTGGTTCGCCCGCGCCAGGCGATCGTGTTCGCTCCCTGCTACGGTGGCTACGAGCAGGCCCTTGCGCACCTGGGGATAGAGCCGCGCGTGGTGCTTCTGCGCGAGCAGGACGACTTTGCCCTCGACAAGGACGCGGCCGGATCCATCGAGCAAGGCGTTGACCTCGTGTTTCTCGCCAATCCCAACAATCCGACCGGCCGGTGCCTCGACCGGGCGACCCTCGAGCTGCTCCTTGCGCGCGCGACGGACGTGGGTGCGGTGGTTGCCCTCGACGAGTGCTTCGTGGACCTCTCCGATGGGGTCGGCTCGAACGACCTGCTCGCGACACATCCCAATCTGGTGATAATCAAGGCGCTCACCAAGTCCTTCTGCCTGGCGGGACTCCGGCTGGGCTATGCGCTCTGTGCGGA
Organism: uncultured Atopobiaceae bacterium; assembly: GCA_947303905.1. Classification (GTDB taxonomy): domain Bacteria; phylum Actinomycetota; class Coriobacteriia; order Coriobacteriales; family Atopobiaceae; genus UBA1367. Next base: position 604 of record CAMYZR010000105.1, on the reverse strand, counting down.
CGGCGCGCTTACAGACAGGCTGCGCGAGGCGGGGCAGACCTGGGCGGTCTCGGTGCCGGCACAGGTGGCTGGCGTGGCTTGCGCAGGGGAGGGGGACCATCTGGAGCGAAGCCGTGCGCTCGTACGCCGCGAGCGCGGGCGGCTGGCGCAGTCCCTTGGGTCCCTCGGTCTGCGCGTAGTCCCTTCTGACGCAAACTACCTGCTCTTTTGCGGACCCGTGGGCTTGGGACAGGCACTGCTTGCCCAGGGCGTGATGGTGAGGGCGTGCGACAACTTCGTAGGGCTCGGGCCTGGGTGGTACCGTGTGGTAGTTCGCATACCAGAGCAAAACGACCTGCTCGTGGCAGCACTCAAGGAGGTGCTCTGATGGCAGCCAAGGCACTCATGGTGCAGGGCACGATGTCTGGCGTGGGCAAGAGCCTGCTCGTCGCTGGTCTCTGCCGCGTGCTGGCGCAAGACGGGCTGCGCGTCGCTCCCTTCAAATCGCAGAACATGGCGCTCAACTCGGCCATCACGGCAGAGGGCCTGGAGATCGGCCGGGCGCAGGTGATGCAGGCCGAGGCCGCAGGCATCGAGCCCGTGTCGGCCATGAACCCCATCATGC
>CAMYZR010000104.1 GCA_947303905.1 uncultured Atopobiaceae bacterium | reverse complement strand
ATTGAGGAGGACCTCTCATGAGAGATCTCGATCACATCGGCTACGACTCGTTGAAGGGCGCCATCGAGGCGCTGCTGCTTGTCTCGAGCGAGCCCGTCAGCGCAGTCGATCTGGCTCGGGCCCTCGATGCGAGCCCGGTCGAGGTGTCGGACGCCCTGGCGGACCTCTCTGCCGAATACTCGGACGCCAACCGGGGCTTCCAGCTGCGCGAGGTTGCCGGAGGGTGGAGGCTCTTCACGCACCCGGCCTATCACGAGCAGGTCGAGGCGTACGTCCTCTCCTGGGACACGCATCGCCTGTCCCAGGCGGCACTCGAGACCCTGGCGGTCATCGCGTACCACCAGCCCTGCACGCGCGAGGGTGTCAAGGCGGTGCGCGGTGTGAACTCAGACGGCGTGATCGCCTCGCTGCGTGACAAGGGGCTCGTGCGCGAGGTGGGTCGCGCGGGCGGCAAGGCCGGAGCCATCATGTATGGCACGACGAAGGTGTTCATCGAGCGCTTTGGCCTGCGCTCCCTGACGGACCTGCCGCCGCTCGAGGACTTTGCCCCCGACGAGCAGTCCCGTCAGTTCATTCGCGAGCGGCTCTCTGGCCGGGCCATCTCCTCGACGCTGGAGGAGGCGGCCGCAGACATCGACGACGAGCGCGAGCTGCTCGGTGACTATGGCGCGCAGGAGCTCGAGGAGGAGCTCGATCCCGATGTGGCCGAGGAGCCTGCGGTGACATCGGCCTGGGCTGATGACTGGGAGGATGGCGCGGATGACTGACGAGCGCATCGTCCCCATGAGGCTCCAGAGGTTTCTCGCGCGCGCCGGCGTTGCCAGCAGACGAGGCTCCGAGAACCTCATGACCGCTGGGCGCGTCTGCGTCAATGGTGCAGTGGTAACCGAGCTGGGAAGCAAGGTGGATCCTCTGGTGGACGTGGTCACCGTGGACGGGCGGGAGGTCCATCTGAGCGATGGGCATGCCTACCTCGTGCTCAACAAGCCAACGGGCTATCTCTCCACCATGCATGACCCTCTGGGGCGTCCCTGCGTCGAACGCCTCGTGCCGACCAAGCGCTATCCCGGGCTGTTCCCGGTGGGACGCCTCGATGGCGATACGACCGGCCTGCTGCTCTTCACGACCAATGGCGATGCCGGGCAGCGCATGCTGCACCCCTCGATGCACGTCTGGAAGCACTACGTGGCCCTCGTGCGCGGCGTGCCCGACAAGGCGGATCTCGAGCGGCTTCGCACCGGCGTCATGCTTGATGACGGACGCGCGCAGCCCGCAGAGGTCGAGCTCCTCTCGCCCTCAGACCCGCGCGTGGCGCCCGTGGCGCCCGAGGGCATCGCCCATGCCCATGCGGTTGTGGGGCTGCGCATCCACGAGGGCAAGAAGCATCAGGTTAAGCGTATGCTTAAGGCGGTGGGCCACGAGGTCGTCAGGCTGCATCGTGACGAGTTCGGTCCCATCAGCCTGGGAGATGTCGCGTCGGGTTGCTGGCGCGAGCTCACCGAAGATGAGCGACGAGCGATCGAGCGGCTCGTCGAGAACCAAATGCCCAAGACCCGCCGCAAGGCGTAAGACCGACTGACAGAGAGTGGAAGGAAGACCCCATGATCGTAGCAATAGACGGACCGGCAGGTTCCGGCAAGTCGACCGTTGCCCACGCCATCGCAGACCGTTGCGGGCTGACCTATCTGGACACCGGGGCGATGTATCGCTGTGTGACGCTCGCATGCCTTGAGAGGGGCATATCTCCTGACGACCCCGAGGGCACCTCTGAGGTGGCGCGTTCGATTACCATCAAGTTTGTCCCTGTCGAGGGCGGTCAGACCGTGCTGCTCGATGGCAAGGACGTCACTGCTGACATCCGCACGCCCGAGGTCGATCGCAACGTCTCGGCCGTCTCCGCCGTTCCCGAGGTGCGCAAGGCCATGGTGGCTCTGCAGCGTGCGGTGGGGGAGCAGGGCGATGTCGTGGCCGAAGGTCGCGACATCGGTACCGTCGTGTACCCCAACGCCGAGGTGAAGGTGTTCCTCACGGCTGACGCCGAAGCGCGCGCGCATCGTCGGGCCGTGCAGGGCGAGGGCGGCGACGCCGCCGTGGACAAGACGGCTACCGCAGATGCCGCCGCCGAGCAGGCGATTCTCGCCGACCTCAAGCGGAGGGACGAGCTCGACTCGACCCGCAAGGAGGCCCCGCTGCGTCCCGCGGAGGACGCCCATCACATCGACTCGTCTTGCCTTGGCGTCGACGAGGTGGTGGACCGTATCGTCCAGCTGATGGAGGAGGCACGCTAGCATGGCCGAGCGCAAGAAGTACACGCGCGAAGACTACTTCGATGGGGCGATGGACGAGTATCCGCTGTCCGCGAAGATCATCCTCGCCGTGGTCATCTGGGTGGTCGCGCTTCTGTCCAAGATCCTGTGGCCCTGGCGCATCGAGGATGGCGAGAAGCTGTGGAACGACCACTCGGGCCGTATGATCATCATGAACCACGTCTCCTTCCTCGAGACGGTGCTCCCCTCGACGACCATGTGGTTCAGGGGCGTGCATGTCCGTCCGATCTACAAGAGCGAGTGGGACGACAACAAGTTCCTCAACTGGCTACTGCCCCGCGTGGGCGGCATCCCCATCGACCGCGGCACCGCTGACGTCAAGTCGGTGAAGCGTGCGGTGAACTGCCTCAAGCGCGGCGAGTCCGTGCTGGTGTTCCCCGAGGGCACGCGCATCCGCTCCGAGGAGCAGGAGGTGCAGATCCATGGCGGATTTGCCCTCATGGCCCGCATGGCCAAGGTTCCCGTGCAGCCCATGGCCATCGTTGGCGCTCGTGCGATCACCGAGTCGGGCAAGGGGATAAAGTTCTTCACCCGCGTCTACCTGAAGGCCGGTGACAGCATCCAGTGGGACGAGATGACCTCGGAGAAGCGCCGCGAGCGTACCGAGGAGATGGAGCGCGTCGGCATGGAGCGCGTCTACGCGCTGCGCAGTGAGCTTCGCGCAGAGCATCCCGGCAAGGAGTAGGTGCGCCGACAGCAGAATTGGAGACCACAATGGCCCAGATCGTCATCGCCGAGGAGGCAGGCGCCTGCTATGGCGTCGAGCGTGCGCTCGAGCTCGTGCTTACCGCATCGGAGAGCGTCGAGGGACCTCTCCATACCCTGGGACCGCTGATTCACAACCCCTTGGTCGTGCGGGAGCTGGAGGAGCGTGGCGTCACGGTCGTGGAGGATGCGCGCGAGGTGGAGCCGGGCTCGACGCTGGTCCTGCGGACCCACGGCGTCACCCCTGAGGTCAAGAGGGTCGCCCTTGCGGCTGGCGCCAAAGTCATCGATGCCACCTGTCCGTTTGTCATGCGGGCGCATCGTGCCGCCGAACGACTCGAGCGCGATGGCTATCAGGTGCTGATCGTGGGCGAGGCGGGCCATCCCGAGGTGGAGGGCACGCTCGGTCATGCCCCTTCAGCGGTCGTGGTCGGATCGCCCGAGGAGGCCGCTTCCACAGAGCTCTCCAAGAAGGTTGGCATCGTGGTGCAGACCACGCAGTCCAAGGAGAATCTCCTAAACGTAATTGAAGCCCTCGTGGGGCGTACGGAGGAGCTGCGGCTCATCGACACGATCTGCGAGGCGACATCGGGACACCAGGGCGCCTGCGAGCGACTCTCCAAGAGGGCCGACGTGATGATCGTCATCGGCGGGCGCAACTCCGCCAACACGACCCATCTCGCCGAGATTGCCCAGAAGAACTGCGGGAGGACCCACCACATCGAGCGCGATGACGAGCTTGACCCGTCATGGTTCACGGGTGCGGAGCTCATAGGCATCACGGCGGGCGCCTCGACGCCGGCAGCGCAGATCGAGAGCGTGCGCGAGCGCATCCAGACGATCGTAGGGTAGTGGCGCATGGCTTCCGCGGGCGACAACAAGACGAGCCGATCCGACTACGCATCGACAAAACCGCAGGCAGATGGTGCATGGGTGGCGTCGGTCGAACCGGAGAGCCCCGCCGATGACGCCGGCATAGAGCCAGGCATGCGCATCTGCACGGTCAATGGGGTGGAGCTGCACGACATCATCGACTGGCGGTGGGAGGCCGATGGCGATGTGGCCGAGCTAGAGGTATACGTGCCAGAGGATGACGAGGTATATGCGGCCACGCTCTATCGCGAGCCGGGGCAGGACTGGGGCCTCGACTTCACTGACGTCCTGTTCGACGGCATCCGCACCTGCGTCAACGCATGCCAGTTCTGCTTCATGGCCATGCTTCCCGAGGATGCGCGCGCGTCGCTTACGCTGCGCGACGACGACTACCGCCTCTCGTTCCTGCAGGGCAATTTCGTCACCTTGACCAACGTCGGCGACGAGGAGGTACAGCGCATCATCGACTGCCGCCTCGAGCCCATGAACGTCTCCTTGCATGCCATCTCACCCGAAGTCAGGCGCACGCTCATCGGCCGGAACGCCCAGCGGGGTATCGACGTGCTCGAGCGGCTGCTGGACGCAGGCATAGAGGTCCACGGGCAGATCGTGCTCTGCGCGGGAATCAACGACGGCGAGGAGCTGCGACGCACGCTCGACTGGGTGGAGTCGAAGCCGAGCTTCACGTCGATGGCGCTCGTGCCCATGGGGTACACCAAGTACTCGAGGCGATTCTCGGAATCGTTCTCGGATGACAGGGAGGCTTCGCGCGACGTGGTGAGGCTCGTCGAGCCCTACCAGCGTCGGGCACGCGAGTCGCTCGGCATCACGCGGTTCCAGCTTTCCGACGAGTTCTACCTCGACGCGGAGCTCCCCATACCTCCCGCTTCGACCTATGACGGCTACCCGCAGTTCTACGATGGCATCGGTATGCTGCGGAGCTTCCTCGACGAGACGCGGGAGCTATCCCATACGCGCAGAGACGAGCTCATGGCCATCACGGACGGTCTTCTGCGCGACGGGCTCAAGGTGCGTATCCTGGGGGGCGAGGCTGCCCTCGGTGTGCTGCGCGACTTCTGCGATACGTGGTCTCGCGTCTGCGGGCTTGAGACGCCGCTTTTCGAGCCCTTTGCCATCCGTAATGACTACTATGGCGGTGACGTCAACGTGACAGGCCTCATCGTCTCATGCGACCTTCTGGGTCAGTTGCCCGCGGATTTGGCTGGAAAGCTCATCGTGGTCCCGGACCTCATGTTCAACTTCGACAAGGTGACCCTTGATGGAGACACGCAGGAACGAATGGTCGCGGAGCTCGAGCGTCGCGGAGCCAAGGTGATCGTCGCCCAGACCACGCCCAGCTGCATGGTTGACGCGCTGGGGGAGTGCTTTGGCTTCTAGTGGCCCCTTCCGTGCAATGTTGCTGGCGTGACGACACCGCCGTCATCCCCCAAGCCCCTGAGCTGCAATGGTATGCTCTTAGAGTTACGTAGACGCAGGAGGAGACCTATGCCTAAACCCATCGTAGCGGTCGTCGGACGCCCCAACGTCGGCAAATCCACGCTCGTCAATCGCCTCGCCGAGAAGCGCGATGCCATCGTGCACGAGTCGCGTGGCGTCACGCGCGACCGCTCTTACCATACGACCGACTGGAACGGACGAGAGTTCGTCCTCATCGACACGGGCGGCATCGAGTCGCTCAAGAGCAAGGACACCTTTGCCCCGCGCATCCGCGAGCAGGCGCTGGCCGCCTGTGACGAGGCTGACGTCATCATCTTCGTCGTCGACGGAACCGTCGGCGTGACCGACGAGGACGAGGAGGTCGCACGCGTGGTACGCAAGGTCGACAAGCCCGTCTTCCTGTGCGTGAACAAGCTCGACAACCCCGAGAAGGACCTCGAGACCTGGAGCTACTACTCGCTTGGCGTCGGCGAGCCGCGCGCCATCTCCGCAGGGCACGGCCACGGCACGGGCGACCTGCTCGACGACGTCGTCGCCGCGCTGCCCGAGCCCGTTGACGAGGAGGACGAGCCGGATGACGGCGCGCTTCCGGTGGCCATCATAGGACGGCCCAACGTCGGCAAGTCCTCGCTGGTCAATCGCCTGTCCGGCAAGAAGCGCGCCATCGTGAGCGACGTCGCGGGCACCACCCGTGACGCCATCGACAC
>CAMYZR010000103.1 GCA_947303905.1 uncultured Atopobiaceae bacterium | reverse complement strand
GGCCTCGAAATCGCGGATCTCTGGAACCGCATGGGCGAGTTCACGCCAGAAATCGAGCCGCTCGCCCTCCAGCTGATGCCGGACCATCTCCACGGCATCCTCCGCGCTCGTCGTTATCTGAAGCGCCCGCTCGGCGCGATCGTCCGCGGTGTGCGCCGTGAGGATGCGTACCGACGAGCGCGGGACGCCGTGCTCCTCCGCCAGGCGGTTGGCGAGATCGGCCGCAGCGGCATAACGGGCCTCGCGACCTGCGTTTTCCACATTGCCCGAGGTGGCGTCGCCGCGTTGGCGAGCCTCCTCGGCCCTCGCCGCGACATCGATGCGGCGCACCGTGCAGGGAATGCCGTAGCGCGCGGACAGCTCGCGGACAAACTCCTCGTCCTCCTCGGCGTCCATGCCACGCAGGCAGTGGTTGACGTGCAGCACGTGAAGTCGCTCGCGTGCGATGCGCGCCAGGCCACGACCGTCGTCGATGTCGAGCTTGGAGGTTGCCGCCATCACGAGAAGCGCCGTGGAGTCGGCGCCGCCGGACACCATCAGCACGACCGGTGCGCCGCGGTCGGGATCCTCCTGCCCCGACGGACGGTCAAAGCGACCTTCGCCGCCGGCGTATCTGCGCATGACGCTTGGCACACATCCCCCTCTCATCAAGCCGTTCGACCATAGTACATCCTTCGCGGGCAAACGGGGCGCACCTCTTGTCCGCGTTTCTCGTGTTCGCAGGGCGCGCGTCCCCACCCGCGGCTCGTGTCCGTCGCTTCTGCTACCCTTGCTTGGGCGACACGATAAGAGGTACGTATGGACGCATCCATCCATCTTCACATACTGGCCAGCGGGTCAAAGGGCAACGCCGCCGTGGTCGAGGGACCGAGCGGTTCGGTACTCGTGGACTGTGGCATCTCGCGCCGCGAGCTGCACCGTCGCGCGGACGTAGCCGAGTGTGACCTCACCCGCGTCAAGGCAATTCTCGTCACCCACGAGCACACCGACCACACGAGCGGCCTGCCGGTTGTGTGCAAGCACTTTGATGGGCCAGTCTACGCCACGTTTGGCACCGCCCACGCACGACCCTCGCTCGCCAGCCTGCCCTTCACCACCGTCGCGCGTGATGTGGCCCTTTCGCTCGGCGGCATGCGCGTGCAGGCGTTTCCCCTCTCGCACGATGTCGCCGACCCCATTTGCTTCCGCTTCGAGGTGTGGGAGCAAAACCACCTCGTTGATGCCCTCGCCTGGGCAACCGACACCGGGGTGCTCACCCAGCAGGCCCTCGAGGCCTTGCACGGCTGTCGTATCCTCGGCATCGAGGCCAACCACGATCGCGAGATGCTCGCGACTGGCCCCTACCCCTATTTCCTGCAGAAACGCGTAGGTGGAAACCACGGGCACCTCTCCAACGCCCAAGCCGCGGAAGCCCTCCCACAGCTGCTTACCCCCGAGACCCAGACTGTCGTAGCCATGCACATCTCGCAGAAGAACAACCTGCCCGAGCTGGCGCAGGACGCGCTGCGCGAGGCGGTGGGCACGCAGGCGGAGGTGCTCGTGGCCAGCCAGACGGAACCCATCACCATCTGGTAGTTGCCTCATGGGGCCAGATGGCGTCAGTTTGCGTCAGGAGCACGTCCCCAGGCAGTCCCGGACAGCCAAAATGTATAAGCCGCTACCCACCAAACCCTAACTTACGCAGATTTGCGTAAGTTAGGGTTTTAGTGAGTGCGGGAACTTTCGCGGAAACTCACTAGACAGCTAACTTGCGCAAATTTGCGTAAGTTAGCAAATCGCATGCATAAAGTCTTCCCAACATGCATCAATCCCCACACAGAAAGGTCCCGCCGACCATCTCTGGCCAGCGGGACCCCTTGCCTTTGCTTTGCGGCAGGCGCTAGTCGATCGAAACCTTGGTGACGTTGGCCTTCTCGTCCTGCTTGGGGATGTTGATGGTCAGCACGCCATTGTCGAGCTTGGCGGACAGGCCAGCCGTTGCGGCATCCTTGAGGTACACGCCACGCGAGGCGCTCCAAGAATGGGTCTCCTTGTGGAGGTAGTTCTTGCCACTCTCCTCCTCGGTCTCGGTCTTCTCGACGGAGATGGACAGACGACCCTCGTTGAGCTCGACATCGATCTCATCGCGGTTGACGCCCGCGAGGTACGCGCTGACCACATACGCGTCACCGGTGTCCTCGACGTTCATCTTGAAGGCGTCATTGGAGTTGACGGCGGTCAGCGGCGAAGCGAAGAAGTCGTCAAACACGTCGAAGGGGAACTGCCTGCGCAGTGCGCGCTCGTAGTTGCTGTACGGAATCATGCTTGCCATGGTTACCAGTCCTTTCTTTGAGGCGATAGCTTTCGCGCCTCACTGGTTGGATGCCTCCTGGGGCATCCCGGGTGTCAGGGTTATTTGTTCCCTGCCCCGCTGGTTTTATACTGACAAATCAAGATTTTCTAAGCTTCACAGACGCATCAAATCTAAGTGCCTACGTATAAGGTCTTATTGTTTCTTGCGGTTGTGACAAATCTCTCCCCGAGCGGCATGAGCTGCACTAGAATAAGGCGAACGTAAGCAGCACTTCGGAGGAACCATGGACGACCGCCAGAGCACACGCCGCGCGCCATCGCAAGAGGCAGGAAACGCCGCCCAGCAAAACCTTGCCCGCTCGATTCCCGTCGTGGACAACGACGACTTCCCGCCTGCCGAGCAGAGCGGCGCAGCCTTCAGCGGCAACGACGACCTGCTTCAGGGCACCGGATCCATCCCTTTGGCAGCGTCCTCGACGGGCTCCATGCCCAGCATCCCCTCCACTGACAACGACGGCCCCTCGTTCAGCACGGCATCCGCCCCCTCCGCGCCGCGCTACGTGCGCAAGCGCACGCCGCATCGCAGCCAGGGCACCCTCGACGACCTCACCGAGGACAGCGAGTCCTCCGCAACCTACACGCACGACTCCAACATCAGCGTTGGTGGGGCCACACCGCTCTCCGGCATGGAGTATCGCCGCGCACGCAACAACATGTCGCGCGTCAAGGGCAGCCGCTATGGCCAGTACCTCGAGATTCCCAAGGGTCGCCGCAGCATCTTTGCCTCACGCGAGCGCGCACGCCGCCGCAACTCCGTGCTGGCGCTGTTTGCCGTCATCATCCTGCTCGTGCTGGCTGCCATGCTCATCTGGAACATGATGCAAAACGTGCTGAGCTAAACGCCCAGCACGTCATTTCCAGAGCTATCCCAAGTAACTTAGGCCCACGGGTCTCGCTCGAAGAGCGGCTCGGGCGTGGCAGGACGATCCGAATAGGGGTCGTACCCGTCATCATCCTCGTTCTCCGCGCGCAGGTAGGTGTGGTCCACCGCAGGCGTGGTGTCGCGAGGCGTAGCCTTGGTCGTCTTCCCGTCCTTCTTGCTGGGCTCACCGTTAGGCATTGCTATCCGCGTCCTTCTTCTCGTCGGTGTTGTCTGTCGTCTCGGAGTCCTTGTCTTCCTTTTCGTCAGACTTGGAGTCCTTGTCCTTCTCTTTGTCCTTGTCCTTGGAATCCTTGTCCTTGTCCTTGGACTCGTCCTTCTTCTCTTCCTTCACCTGGTACTCGGGCGAGAGGTAGACCTCCTGGTAGGCGACGAACTGCGCCACGCTGCCCCCAAACTGATTGAGGTCGTCGAGGGAGTAGATTCCCTCCTTCGCACAGGTGGCGGAGGCGCGCACGCTACCGTTGTTGCCCACGATGAGAATGGTCCACACCAGGTTGTCCATCCTGCCGCTGGCACAGACGAAGGTCGCCGATGTCGCAGCCGTTCCAGCGGGCAGCATCATCGACGCGTTGTTGCAGATGTCGCCCTGCCCCTTGAATCCGCACTGCTTCGCGAGCTCGTCGATGGCGGACTGCTCGTATCCGTAAGGCACCTGCCAGGCGGGGAAGTCGAGGCGCACGCCGACAAAGGGTGTGCCCGTGGACAGCACGTTCGTGTCGCTCTTGCCGGGGAAGCTCACGGTATGGGAGTAGGGCGTGGAGGAGAAGGTGATGTTGCCAGCGTTGTCGGAGACGTAGGCCGTCACGGCGTTGCCGTTGGTGTCCACGTAGCCCTTCCCAAAGCCGTAGCCCTCCTTCTGCAGGTAGGCATCCACGTCCTGAGACGAGTGATCGAAGTATTCGGCCAGGTACAGGGCGCTTTCGGGATACGGGGAGGAGACCTTCACCTTGACGGTGCCTCCCTCGGAGATGGTCTCGCCAGCTCCCGGCGATGTCTCCACCACGGTGCGCACGGTCTTGTCCGATTTGACGTAGCTGACGTCCGCCTTGAAGCCCTCCGCCTCGATGGCCTCGACGGCGTCGGACTCCTTCTTGCCGATAACGTCAGGCACGCGGTAAGGCGCCGCCACGGTGAGCGTCACCACGCCCCGCGACACAAACGCCTCGCCCGCGGCGGGGCTCACGTCGATGACGGTGCCCTCCTCCTTGCTCGAGGCCTTGGTCTTTGTTTCGATGTTCGCGGCGCCCGCCTCGGTCAGAAGGGCACGAGCCTCCTCCTCGGAGAGCCCGACCACCTCGGGCATGGTCCGGTTGGTCGCAACGACCAGCGTCACCGTATCGCCCTCGGGGATGCGCACGCCCGACTCGGGCTCCTGGCGCACCACCTTGCCGATGGCGTCGTCGGCCGGCTCGGCCTCGACCACCACGTCCAGACCCTTCTCCTGGACCCTGATCTCTGCGTTTGCCTGGGACTCGCCGATCACGTAGGGCACTGTCTTGCCGCCCCAAAGCTCCATGCCATAGGTGAGAACCGCACCGCCGCCACCAAGCACCAAGGCGATGATGAACAGCGCGAGCAGGGGGCGCAGCTTGCTGCGGCTGTTGCCCTCGCCAGGCGCCTCGCCCTTCCGCGCGCCGCGCGCGTAGGGATCCTTTCGGCTCGTGCGCTTGTTGTGCTCTTCGCGGATGGTGTCAAAGTTGTCTGCGCTCGAGGCGAGGTTGGTCGATTGCGCATCGTGATCGTAGTCGCGCGTGCGGCGCACGCCAATGCTGCTGTCGCGGACCGGTCTGCCAATGTCCTCGGGCAGCGGGCGCAGAACCGTCGCCTCGACGACAGGCTCCGCGGGATTGGGCTCTGCGGGCGCATCGGCCACGGGCTCATCAGTCACGTCGTCGATCTCGTCAAGGTCCATGAGCACGGTCTCGTTCTCGATATGCTCAGCGACCTCGCCCCCATGCGCGCCAGCCTCGTGCTCGCGGCGCGCCACCATCGTGGGCAGCTCGTCAATAAGGCGTGTGACCTCGTCATTTAGGGCTTCTTCTTCCCTGCGCACGGCATCGGTGCCTTGGTCGTCGCGCGGATAGGAAGTTGGCAGCTCGTCCATGGCCTAGCTCCTTCGTTTTAGCTACAGACAGAGTCAAGTATAGGGCAATACAAAATGCCCGCTTGGCGTCGCCGCACCAAGCGGGCATCGTTTCATGGTCCCATCAAGCTACCCGAGCCTGGCTACTCCATCTCGTCGGGCTCGATCGGCAGGTCTTCGGGATCCACGTGCACCTCGGTAATGGCCGGCTCGGCCACCAGCGTCGCCCCGTCGGAGGCCACGTCCACAAGCACCGTCTCGCCCTCGTGCAGGCGTCCGTCGATGATCAGGCCGGCGATGTTGTCCACGACCTGACGCTGGATGAGGCGCTTGAGCGGGCGTGCGCCGTAGATGGGATCCAGGCCGTCCAGGGCGAGCAGGCCCACTGCCGCCTCGGTGAGTTCGAGCGTGATGCGCTCGCGTGCCAGACGTGCGCGGACGTCGCGCAGCTGGATGTCCACGATGCGCTCGATGTCGTCGAGTCCCAGCGCATGGAAGACCACCACATCGTCGATACGGTTGAGGAACTCCGGCTTGAAGGTGGCGCGCAGGGCGTCGTTGACCTGTCTCTGCACCTCGTCGGGGCTGCTCGTCGCGTTGGCCGCCGCAATGAACTGGCTGCCCACGTTGCTCGTCATGATGATGATCGTGTTCTTGAAGCTGACCACGCGACCCTGGCCGTCGGTCAGTCGACCGTCGTCAAGCACCTGCAGCAGCACGTTGAACACGTCCGGATGCGCCTTCTCCATCTCGTCGAGCAGGATGACGCTGTA
>CAMYZR010000102.1 GCA_947303905.1 uncultured Atopobiaceae bacterium | reverse complement strand
CCAGCATCTTTGCCGAGATCTCGCGCCACTCGGGGGAGTCGTTGCCAAAGCGGCTCACGGCGCGTGGCTGGTCGTGGTTGTTCCAGAACAGGCTGTTCCAGGAGGCGCCCTCAAGGCCGAGTTGCCACTTGTTGAGCAGCGCACGGACCTTGGGCATCTGGGGCTTGTTGATGCCCCACTTGCCGATATAGGCCCCGGCGGTGGTCTTCCATGCGCTCACGTGCTCGAACTGGAAGATCATGTCGAGCTCGGTGCCGTCGGCGTTGGCGTACTGCTTGGCCTGCTCGAGGTTGACGCCCTGGGCCTCTCCCACGGTCATGATGTCGTAGCGCGAGAGCACCTTCTCGTTCATCTCCTTGATGAACTCGTGCACGCGCGGGCCGTTGGTGACATAGGGGCCGTACTCGCCGAAGCCGTTCTTCTTGGGCTTGCCATCGGGGAAGTCCTGGTCCTTGCTGATCATCGAGATGACGTCGAAGCGGAAGCCGTCGACGCCACGGTCGCACCACCAGCTCATGAGGTCGCAGACCTCCTGACGCACTGCCGGGCACTCCCAGTTGAGGTCGGGCTGCTTGACTGAGAAGCAGTGCAGGTACCACTGGTCGGTCGTCTCGTCGTACTCCCATGCGGATCCCGAGAAGGTGGACTCCCAGTTGTTGGGCGGAAGCTTGGTGCCGTCCGCGGCCACCTTGCCATCCTTCCACACGTAGTAGTCGCGATAGGGGTTGTCGCGGCTCTTGCGGCTCTCCTTGAACCACCAGTGCTCGTCGGAGGTGTGGTTGGCGACGAGGTCCATGATGAGCTTGATGCCCAGGCCGTGGGCCGTCTCCAGCATCTTGTCGAAGTCCTCGAGCGTTCCGTACTGGGGGTCGATGACACGGTAGTCGGCGATGTCGTAGCCGTTGTCATCCATGGGGCTCAGGTACACCGGGCTCAGCCAGATGACGTCGATGCCGAGCTTGGCCAGGTAGGGAAGGCGCTCGGTGAGACCCTTGAGGTCGCCGATGCCGTCGCCGTCAGTGTCTTGGAAGCTCTGGGGATAGACCTGGTACGCGACTACCTCTTTCCACCAGACGCGTTTCTCTTCTGCCATTGCCGTCTCCTTAGCGCCAGACGAGGGCCGTGCCCTCCCAGGGACGAAGGACGGAGCCGTTGCCAGGCTCCTCGTAGTTGCTCACGAGGATCTCGCCACCCTCGAGCGCGAGTGCCGGCTGCTCCTCTCCCGAGAAGTTGCACTGCACGACCACACGGGTGTCATCGAGCGTGCGCTCGTATGCGATGACCTGCGGCGCGGGGCTCTCCAGGAACTTCACGTCACCTGCCTGGATGACCTCCTCGGCCTTGCGCAGCGCGATGAGGTTCTTGTAGAACGTGAACACGGAGTTGGGGTCGTCCACCTCGGCGGCCGCGTTGAGCCACGAGTAGTTGTTACCCACGCCGATCCAGGGCTCGCCCGTGCTGAAGCCGGCGTTTTCGGAGTCGTCCCACTGCACGGGGGTACGGCCGTTGTCGCGCGACTTGTAGGCGATGATGTCGAAGGCCTCCTTTTCGGACTTGCCCTCGACGTCCTGCATGATGTGGTAGTAGTTGATGCTCTCGACGTCGCGGTACTGGTCGATGCTCGTGAAGCCGGGGTTGGTCATGCCCAGCTCCTCGCCCTGGTAGATGTAGGGCGTGCCACGCATGAGGAAGGTGCATACGGGAAGCATCTTGGCGGAGCGGTTGAGCAGCTCCGGTGTGGAGTCGTCGCCAAATCGCGTGGCCGGACGCGGCTGGTCGTGGCAGGTCCAGAACACGGCGTTCCAACCGCCAGCCTCGGTCATGCGCTCCTGCCAGCCGGCAAAGGTGTCACGCAGCATCGGGACGTTGGCCTTTGCCTTTGCCCAGCGGTTGCCGTTGACGTTGTCGACGCGGAAGTGATGGAACGAGAAGGCCATGGCCAGCTCGTGGTTCTCGGGTTTGGTGTACTCGATGCAATGCTCGATGGTGGTGGAGCTCATCTCGCCGACGGTCATGAGGTCGTCGATGCCGCCACGCGCGACCAGCTCGCGCAGGTACTCGTCCACATGCTCGCCGTCGGTGTAGAAGCGGCGACCGTCGCCCTCGAAGTCGTCCTCGAAGGTCTCGGGCTTGGAGATGTTGTTGACCACGTCAAAGCGGAAGCCCTTGACGCCCTTCTCGCGCCAGAAGCGCAGGACGCCAGCAAGCTCCTCGCGGACCTCGGGGTTGCGCCAGTCGAGATCGGGCTGGCTCACGTCATAGAGGTGCAGGTACCACTTGCCCATCTCGGGGGACCACTGCCAGGCGTTGCCGCCAAACTTGCTGTCCCAGTTGGTGGGCGGCTTGCTCGGGTCGCCGTCCTGAAGCAGGAAGTAGGCCTGGTACTTGGGGTCGCCAGCCAGCGCCTTCTGGAACCACTCGTGCTGGTCGGAGGTGTGGTTGAAGACCATGTCGAGCATGAGCCCGATGCCGCGCTTGTCCGCCTCGCGCACCAGCTCCTCGAAGTCCTCCATGGTGCCGAAGACGGGATCGATGTTGCAGTAGTCGGCCACGTCGTAGCCGCCATCCTTGAGAGGGCTTACGAAGAAGGGCGTGATCCAGAGATAGTCGACGCCAAGGTCGGCTAGGTAGTCCAGACGTGCGGTGATGCCGGGAAGGTCGCCCACGCCGTCTCCGTTGGAGTCGTTGAACGAGCGGATATAGATCTCATACGCCACCTTGCTGCCCAGTTCGTGGGCGCGGAGGTTGCTGCCGATTGTCATGCTAACCGTCCTCTCCTCGAGTTTTGGGAGTGCTTGAAAACGAAGTTGCAGACAAAAGAGGGGTGGCCAAGAGATGGTCACCCCTCTGGGTAAAAGCTATGGGGTGATGCAGTCGTTCGTTACTTGAGCGAAGCTGCAACAGCCTGGGCCTGCTTGTCGATGCCCTTGCGCTTGCCCACGATGTAGGTCAGCACGAAGGGAACGACGATGGCGACGGCCATGCAGACCAGGTAGGGGAGCATGGACTTCGGCTGCATGGCGAGGATGCCGGGCAGACCACCGACGCCGATGGCGTTAGCGGTGCAGCTCATGAGGCAGGACAGGAAGCCAGCGCAGGCGGAGCCGGTCATGGCGCAGACGAACGGGAAGACGTACTTGAGGTTGACGCCGAAGATGGCCGGCTCGGTGACGCCCAGGTAGCAGGAGATGCATGCGGGGATGTTGACCTGCTCGGCGTCCTCGTCGCCCTTCTGGAGGACGATCATGGCCAGGACGGCGGAGCCCTGGGCGATGTTGGACAGGGCGATCATGGGCCACAGCATCGTTCCGCCGAAGTCGGCGATGAGCTGGAGGTCGATGGCGTTGGTCATGTGATGCAGACCGGTGATCACGAGCGGGGCATAGACGCCACCGAAGATGGCACCGAAGAGCACGCGGAAGCTGCCGGTGATGCCGGCGTTGACCACGGTGGAGACGGCGGAGCCGAGGGCCCAGCCGATCGGGCCGAGCACGAAGTGGGCGGCGATGACGCCCAGCAGGATGGAGCAGAAGGGCACGACGATCATCTGGACGATGGACGGGGTGATCTTCTTGAAGAAGCGCTCAAGGTAGTTGAAGGTGATGGCGGCCAGGATGGCGGGGATGACCTGCGCCTGATAGCCGACCATGTGGATCTGCGCGAAGCCGAAGTTCCAGCTGTACTGAGCCCAGGTCTCCTCGGTGGCGCCGGCGACGGCGTAGGCGTTGAGCAGCTGGCTCGACACGAGCGTGAGGCCCATGACGATGCCGAGCATCTCGGTGCCGCCCATCTTGCGGGTGACCGACCAGCAGATGCCCACGGGGATGCCGAGGTGGAAGACGGCCTCACCGATGAGCCACAGGAAGTGGTTGACGCCACTCCAGAACACGGACATGGAGGCGAGGGTGGCGTTGCCATCGGGCCCGAAGTACGGCATGTCGCCGAGCACGTTGCGGAAGCCGAGGATCAGACCGCCTGTGATGATGGCCGGGATGAGGGGTGCGAAGACCTCTGCGATGGCGCCCATCAGGCGCTGCAGGGGATTGCCCTGCTTGGCGGCGATGGCCTTGGCCTCGTCCTTGGAGACGCCCGTGATGCCAGAGATGGCGACGAACTCGTCGTAGAAGTCACCAATCTCGTTGCCGATGATGACCTGGAACTGGCCGGCCTGCGTGAAGCTGCCCTTGGTGGACTTGAGGGCCTCGATGGCAGGCACGTCGGCGATGCTGGGATCGACCAGCGTAAACCTCATACGGGTGACGCAGTGCGTAAGGGCGGCGATGTTCTCGGGGCCACCCACGAGGCGCAGCATCTCGCGCGCATCGTTCTCAAATTTGCCCATAGTCTCCTCTTCCGTTGTAAACCGTTAGCGATACTCCAGCGGGGCGCCACCGCCGGGGAAGGGTCCTGGCACGTCCATGCCAGGCAGTTTCCTGTTATCTATAATGGCAAGGAAAACTGGCCCCAACAACTGCAAGTTATTTGGTCTGACCTGCGAAAATGCTGCAAGTAGCATACGAGGAGAGTGCCATGAAGGCCATCTACTACGACATCTACAAGGACCTCCGCGAGAAGATCATGGCGGGCGTCTACCCGTATCAGACGTTTATCCCTTCGGAGAGCAAGCTCGTCATGGAGTACGGGTGCACGCACAACACGATTCGCCGGGCGCTGCAGGTGCTGATGTTGCACGGGTTCGTGCATTCCGTACGCGGAAAGGGTGTCAGGGTCATCTGGCAGGCGGGACATCGGACGCGCTTTGTCTTCGGTGACATCGAGACCTTCCGCGAAGCAGCAGCTAGGAACGGGCTCGAGGCCACGACGCAGGTTCGCGCCTTCGAGTACGTGGTTGCTGACAAGCGCATTGCCGACGCGACTGGCTTTGCGGTGGGTGACGAGCTGCTCCATGTCGAGCGTATCCGTCACTTTGATGGCGCCAACCTCATCTTTGACAAGAGCTACTTCCGTGCGTCGTGCGTCGAGGGCTTGACCCCCGAGATCGCGAGCGACTCGATCTTCATCTATCTCGAAGGCGAGCTGGGCATGGAGGTGACCATCTCCAACCGCACCATCACCATGGAGTACGCCACCGCAGAGGACCGCGAAGTGCTCGACCTGCTCGACTTTGACATGCTTGCCGTGGTCGAGAACCGCACCTTCAACAGCGAGGGCGTCCATTTCGAGACCACCTGGTCGCGCCATCGCCCCGACTACTTCACGTTCCTGGACACGGCCGTGCGCGGCTGTTAGCCTCTTGACAGATTGTCATTGCCAAAGCGTCCAGAGAATTAGCGGGCTGCTGAGGTGACGCAATCGAGTACGCTGCTGGTGTAGGGCCACGACTGCCACTCATTGGAGGCTACGAACATGTCCGCTGATGCACGCGCCTACTTCATAGAAGGCAAGGACGTAGACCAGGTCCTCGGTACGGCCGGTCGCGTCTACCTGGCGGGACATCTCGGGCGCCCCCAGCCGCAGTTCGAGCACATCGGCAGCCTCCCCGATCCAACGGAAGTCGGGATCACCAGGTACTCCTCGCTCACGGTTGACCAGCCGCACATGCACGAGCTCAGCACCGACTTCACGTACGTGCTGCGCGGCACCTTCGCGGTGCGCATCATCCCCACCGGAGAGAACCGCGTCCTTGGGGAGGGAGGGCTGTGCGTCATCGAGCCCGGTCTCGCGCACGTGTGCATCGCACATCCGGACACCCAGGTGCTCTTCTTCAAGATTCCGGGCGGCAACGACAAGGTGCTCGTCGAGCTCGACCAAGCCTCGCGCGAGTGGGTCGATGGGTACTGCGCCACAGTGAGTTCGTAGCTGTCAGCGCGGAGGTCCACCACGCGCGACGGGTTCCCACGCCTGATCGTGGACTCGTTATGGGTGTCTGGCCAGCGTCTTAACCTGGTTGGCGTGGGAGTCAGTTGGTATAGTCCTGACAACATAAGAACGAACAACTGTTCGTATTCGTGCTATACTGAATGAATGGCGCGGGGCGTGCCTGCCCTCCCTGGCCCGACAGCCCGGACACGATCCGGATCGGGGTGCGCACGAGGGGAGGTGGTCGCATGAAGTACTCTGAGTTTCTCAAGTACCTCAT
>CAMYZR010000101.1 GCA_947303905.1 uncultured Atopobiaceae bacterium | reverse complement strand
CGTCCTCGCCGTAGCCCGTGCCGTCGAACGAGACGCCGATGACCGGGTCCGCCAAGTCGTTCTCGGCCATGCACGAGACCACATGGGCGTAGTGGTGCTGCACACGCACCAGGGGCACCCCGCGCTCGGAGGCGAGCTCCTCCGCCACGCGCGTCGAGTTGTAGAGCGGATGCAGGTCACAGGCGATGGCCGTCGGCTCGAGCTCCAGAAGCGACTCGAAGCGCCCGACCGTCTCCTGCAGGGCCGCGAGCGTGCGCACGTCGGAGAGGTCTCCCACGTACGAGGACGGGTAGAAGAGCTCGCCCGAACCAAGGCAGAAGGTGTTCTTGAGCTCGCCGCCAATGGCCAGCACCTGCGGATAGCTGCCGCCCGAGAGCATGAGCGGCAGGGGAGCCCAGCCACGCGAGCGACGGACCATGTAGGGCTTGCCCTCGAAGAGGTCGGTCACGGTGTCGTCGCAGCGCGTGCGGATGATGCGGTTGTGGCTCAGGATCGCATCGCAGAGTGGTCCGAGCTCCGAGCGCGCCTCGTCGTCATCGCGGCAGATCGGCGCACCGCTCTCGTTGGCGCTCGTCATCACGAGGCAGTCGGGCATGGCTACGTCGTCGTCATAGACAAAGAGCAGCAGCTGCAGCGGCGCATAGGGCAGCATGACGCCCTGCTTGGGATTGCCAGGCGAGCACTCCTCGCACACGAGCCCGCCCGCACGCTTGGGCAGAAGCACGATAGGCTTCTGGTGCCCGTCGAGCAGTTCCTTCGCCTCGTCGCTCACCACACACTCGCGCTCGGCGACGGCGAGGTCGCGCGCCATCACGGCAAAGGGCTTGCCGGGACGCCTCTTGCGCTCGCGCAGCAGCTCGACGGCTGCAGGATTGGTTGCATCGCAGCAGAGGTGGAAGCCGCCAATTCCCTTTACCGCCACGATCTTGCCCGATGCGATCAGCCGGCGCGCCTCCGTGATGGCGGCGCGTCCACGCTCGGGGCGGTCGAGCAGGTACTCCTCGGGCCCGCAGTCGTTGCAGCAGACCGGCTGGGCGTCGTAGCGGCGGCTTGCCGGGCTGTAGTACTCGTGCGCGCAGGTGGGGCACATCGGAAACGCCTTCATGCTGGTGCGCTCGCGGTCGTAGGGCAGGCTCTCCAGAATGGTCAGGCGCGGTCCGCAGCAGGTGCAGTTGATGAAGGGATGCAGGTAGCGGCGGTCGTTGGGGTCGTAGAGCTCGCGCTTGCAGTCGTCGCAGATGGCGATGTCGGGCGAGATGAAGATCTCCCCCTTGGTGCGCTCGCTCTCCACGATGGAGAAGCCCTCGTAGGCGGGCGCGTCAGGCGCGGGCTTGACGTCGATCTTGAGAATCGTGGCGCGCCGGGGCGGCTGGGTGCGCATGAGCTCGACGAAGCGGTCGATCTGCCTGGGCGTGCCCTGGGCGTAGATCTCCACGTAGGGACCCTTGTTGCATACGGTTCCCGCGATGGCCGCCGTGGTGGCATGGCGGTCGACCGTCGGCCTGAAGCCCACACCCTGCACGATGCCGTACACGCGTATGCGTCTTGTCTCGACCATCACGCCCCCAATCTTCCGGAGACGGCAAACTGCGGCACGTCCACGAGGGTCGCCACATGGCCCTCGACCAGCGGCCAGACCGTGCGGTCGGTGACGATCACGTCAAAGCCTCCGTGCGCCACGAGCTCGGCGAGGTCGCCCTCCTCCGCGAGGCGCACGTCGCCCGGCTCCGCGAGCTCGCGCTTCTGCATGAACCATGTGGCACAGGTGACCGCAGCCGCACCGCGCTCGAGCAGCTCCGCGCGCAGCGTGTTGGCACTCACCTGCTGGTCGACGACAAGCACCCGCGCGCCCGTGACATCGATGTCGCGGGCGAGCCCTGCGGCCAGGGGGTTGCGGACCTCGTAGGGGGTGCCGAAGCGCTCCTCGAGCAGGCGCGCGGCAGCCAGGCCGGACGGCGCCACCACGAGGTTGCGCTCGGCAGCCGACGCACGGCACACGTCCTCGAAGGTCGAACCCATGCCATAGCAGATAGCCCCTGGCACCAGCTCGCGCAGACGCTCTGAGGAGGTCTCGCCCAAATCGAGCGGGTTTGCGCCGAGGATACCCACGCGTCCCTCCTCGACCGGAAGCGCCTCGGTGGCGAAGCGACCGAAGAGCTCGCGGTAGGCCTTCTCGGCACCGACGTCGTAGAGCTCCATGCCCGTGGTGTCGATCGTGATGGTGGGGATGCCTCCCCTGCGCTCGCTCATGCGGCGCAGGGCCCGATAGTCCGTGGCGATCACGGACGGTACCGGCGTGCCTACCACCGCGGCGAAGTGCGCGTCCATCTTGCCGACCGCGTCGGCCAGCTCACTCACGAGCTTGTCGTCGCGGCCCATGATGGCATCCATGTCGCGCAGGCCCGCGCTGAAGATGGCGCTTCTGCCGGTAGTCCAGCGAGGCTCGTCGAAGCCGCAGATGTTGCCCGTGCAACCGCCGGCGTCGCAGATGACCACGAGTCCGCCGAGGTCGTAGAGCACGGCGGTGGCACCAGACTGGTCTGGCGCGAACGGCGTCAGGTACTTGCGCAGCCCGCGCACGCGCTTCCCCGTCCCGGCAGTTGGGGATGGTTTCTTATGGTCAGCTCCGACCATTGGGGACGGTTCCTCCTGGTCGGTCTCGCCCAGCTCGCGGCTGAGCTCCTCGAAGAGGCGGCGCACTCCCGCATAGCCATAGGGCTGCACGTCGGAGTTCCAAGGCAGGCAGACGGCATCGGGGTGATACCAGCCGGCGTCCTTGCCCAGCGCGACGTCGACCGGACAGCCCGCGGCGTCGTAGTGAATCATCGTAGGCTCCATGTTGGAGTACACGCGCGTGTCTGGGGAGAGCTCGGCCAGATGGCGCAGCCAGACGAAGTTCTCCGCCGTGATGGTGCCAAAGACCTCGCGCACCTCAAGGCCGCAGCGCACGAGGGCGAGGGCCAGCTCGAAGGCGTCGGCGTTGAGGCACTCCCCCACCGCAAAGCGCACCTTTGGCCAGCGGGCGCAGAAGGCGTCGATGGCCTGTTGGGCGCGGGCAAGGTCGTCCGCATCGTCGAAGCTCACTCCCAGCACCTGACCCAAGGCCTGGTACTGGCGGTGCAGGCGGTCCAGCTGGTAGAGGCGCGTGAGCTCGATGGAGGGCATCTGCAGGCGCTCCTGCAGGTCCGCCGCCGCAAATCGAGCCTCCGGATGCAGCACGAGGTTGAAGTTCGCCTCGGCCATCTGCAGAAACTCGTCGAAGTCGGCGCAGCGCGAGACCTCGCGCACCGTGCGCACGCCGGCCCCGCGTAGATAGTCGTAGAGCTCGCAGTCGTCCACGAGCGGCGCGAAGAAGCCCATGACGTTGACCGAGGTCGCACGCTTGGGCAGCGGCTCGAGCAGCGAGTAGAGGCTCTGGCGCACGTGCACCATGGGCGGGCGGCGCCCCTCGCGCGTGAGCGCATACATGTAGCAGGGCTTGACGGGCAATCCCGCGAGCTCCTCGGCACGGCGGCAGACGCGCTCCATGTCGGTGCCGAGTAGCGCGTCCACGCAGGTGATGCAGATCATCACCACCGACGGGCGCTCGACAAGGCTCGCCACGACCTCCTGCACGGCCTGCGGAATCTTGCGCAGGTGACGTCCCGTGACGATGTCGGTCTCGTCCATGGTGAGGTAGAAGAAGCGGTTCTCGTAACCGGGAATGCGGCTGATGAGCGAGGTGTTGCGGCCGCAGCAGCCAGGGGCGACCACCAGCATGATGGAGCCGGGGATTGCGAGGCCCGCGCGCTTGACGCCGAAGCCCTCCGCCCCAGGCGAGTTGAACGCCAGCGTGGCCGGCGAGCTGTAGATGAGGTGACGGCTGGAGACCAGCTCGTCGGGCAGGTTGTCCAAGCCGCGCTCTGCGAGCTCGGCCGTGGTGAAAAAGCGCGCCTCGCGTTTCATCGCTACACCTGACCGTCCCAGAGGCGCCGCGCGAGGTCGAGGAAGCGCTCGCTCACGGGAAGCTTCTGGTCGCCCTCGATGACCGTCTTGCCCTCGTCCTCAAAGCGGTTGATGTCGTCCGAGCGCGGAATCTGGGCAACGATGGGCAGCCCGTGCTCGTCGGCAAAGGCCTGCACCTTCTCGAGCTCGTCGGGCACGTTGCGGTGGTTGAGCACGATGCCGGCGACGCGCGCGTACCCGCGGTCCTCGAAGTTGGCCACGGCCGTCTGGATGTTGTTGGCGGCGTAGAGCGCCATCTTCTCGCCGGAGGTGACAATGAGCACCTTCTCGGCGTAGCCTTCGCGGATGGGAGCCGCAAAGCCGCCACAGACCACGTCGCCCAGCACGTCATAGAGCACGACGTCGGGCTGCCAGGTCTCAAAGAGGCGCAGGTCCTCGAGCAGGTTGAAGGTGGCGATGATGCCGCGGCCCGCGCATCCGAGGCCCGGCGTGGGACCGCCCGTCTCGATGCAGAGCACCCCGCCAAAGCCCTCGCGCGAGATCTCCTCGAAGCTCTCGGGATCGGTGTCGTTCTCGCGCAGGTAGCTCATCACGGGACGAAGCAGCTCCCCGCCGAGCAGGTTGATGGTCGAGTCGGCCTTCGGATCGCAGCCGATCTGGATCACGCGATGTCCCTGCACGGCGAACGCCGCCGCCAGGTTGCTGGTGATGGTGGACTTGCCGATGCCGCCCTTGCCGTAGATGGCTATCTTGAGCATGACTGCCGCTCCCCCTCAAGACACACGAAAGCCGCCCAGCGAAAGGCTTGGCGGCAGAGCGGCAGTAGCGCAGACTGTGGGTCAACGCAGCCGTTCTTGCTTGGACGTATCCTTGCCGTCAAGGTTGCATCGCGAAGACGCTCTTCCGGGTGCTTCCCGTCAGATGTTCGTCCTGCCCATCCTACCAAAGACCGCATATGCTGACAATTGGCCGCCCACCCTAGCTGCGACAATCCACACACTGCAGACCGTGCCGCCGACGCTCGCGCTGGCACGCCGCATGCGATAGGATGCAGACGTGGGGCCATCGTCTAGGAGTTGCCATGTGCCACAGGATCTCTCCCCTGGTCATAGCCGAGCTCAGGGCGGCACTCGAGGAGCTCGGGATGAGTGGCCATGCCCGCATACCCCGACGGGACCCAGACGTGGTGGTGCCCGACGTCTACCCCGGCAGGCAGCTGCCCCTCTTTGTGACCAACGCGTCAGGCGCCCTCGAGGCAGTCGAGCTCACGTGGGGCTTTGACGCGCCACCTGGTGCCCGGTCAAAACTCGTCTTCAACACGCGCATCGAGACCGCCCTCTCGCAGGCACGCTCGGGAACGGGGCTCTGGGCCGCCCCCATCACGCTCGGACGCTGCCTCGTGCCCGTGCGCGGCTTCTTCGAGCACTACACCAGGTCGAGCGACCGACGCGGCGAACAGTGGCGCTTCACCTATCCCGGCCACAGCGTGTTCCTGCTGGCAGGCGTCTGGGAGAACGACCGTGTCTCGGTGGTCACCACCACCCCCAACGCCGACGTCTCCCCCATTCACACGCGCATGCCGCTCGTCCTCGCCCCGGGCGAGTCGTCGGTGTGGCTTGGCCCGGACTTCGCACGGCTGGCAGACCGCTCGGCGGTGCGCCTCGTCGCAAAGAAGGAGCAGGTCCCGCAATAGGCTCGGCGGCTGGCAGGCGTCCGCCTAGATGATCACGCCGTTGCAGTGGTCCACCTCGTGCTGGATCGCCTGGGCGACGAATCCGTCGAAGGCGTCCTCGTGCGGTCGCATGCGTTCGTCCTCGTAGGCGACCACGATGCGCTTGAAGCGCCGGGCGGTGCGCGTCCCCTCAAGGGAGAGGCAGCCCTCCTCCGCCTCAAAGGGCCCCTCCGCCTCGACGATGCGCGGGTTGAGCATCACGAGGACCTTTCCCGCGCCATCGAGCACGGCGATGATGCGCTTGCGCTCCCCGATCATGTTGGCGGCCATGCCCACGCAGTGCGCACGATGCGCCTCGAGCGTCTCCGCAAGGTCCCGGGCGATGCCCAGGTCATCGGCGGTTGCCTTCACGCTCGGCTGGCGCAGGAAGAAGCGCTTGGTCATAATCGCGCGAATCATGTGAGACCTCCTTCGGGACGCGGTCAAGGCACAGCTTACAGCAGTCAAGCCCT
>CAMYZR010000100.1 GCA_947303905.1 uncultured Atopobiaceae bacterium | reverse complement strand
ACCTTCGGCACTTCTTGCCGCCTCGATGCTCGAACCGCATACCGACGAGGAGGTGTTTAACCACTTTGCCCGTCGTTATCCCCGCGTTCCCTATCACGGAAGGGAGCTCTTTCTCTTTGGCCAAGGCCGTGAGTTTGCCGACCGACGACACATCGTGTCGTTCCACGGGGTGAACTCGGCTACCATCCCCGAGCACATTTATTCATACGTGCTCATCACCTATTGCTGCCAAGGTGTCTTCCGTATGAACGTTGACGGGAGTCGCGTGGTGCTGGAGCAGGGCGACTGCATCGTCATGGACCGCCATGTGCCCCATAGCGTCGAACCGACTGGCCCCGATGACATCACGATAAACTTCATCTTTGCCGAAGAGTTCTTCGAGGGACGTCTGCTCGACGGTATGACGGACCTCGCCTCTCCGTTTGCCACCGAGCTTATGACGCTTGGCGCAACCCATGAGAACTGGCGGGTCTATCACACGGCGCAGGACGAGGTCGCGCAAACCTGCATCGAGCGCATCCTGTGCGAACGGCTCGAGCCCGACATGACCAGTCCCTACCTCATCGACTTCTTCCTCGCTGCCTTGCTCACTCACCTGCTGCGCACGTACGAGCCCAAGGGGGAGCTCGATGACGTGGCATGGGAGCGCGCCGAGCTTATCGGCACCGTGCGCCAATACATCGGACAGCACTACCAGGAGGGTAACCTCCAGCGCATGGCAGCGGACCTCGGCTATGAGCGGACGTACCTCTCCAAGTTCATTCGACAGGCCACGGGATCTACCTTCAAGCAGCTGGTCAACGTCGAGCGCATGCGGCGGGCGGCACTTCTTCTCAGGGGAACCACGCGACCAATCTACGAGATAGCCGAGGAAGTCGGCCTCGCCAATCTCACCAGCTTCTACCAGCGCTTCCGTGAGTACGCAGGTTGCACACCGCAAGAGTATCGCAAACAGGGATAAAGGGACACAAGGGACGGAGACCCCATGCTCACCTACACGATGGACGTCGAAGACCGCAGTCGCTGGATCATCTCCACACCGAGTGCCGCCGAGCTTGCGCAACCCTACTACTGCAGCGAGGTCGGTGACTTCTACGCACGCAGTCGCTTTGCCACCGCGCGTAGCGACAAGAACAGCTTCATCCTCTTCTACACGCTAGGCGGAGAAGGCACGGTGCACCAAGGTGGGCAGACCGTACGCCTGCACAAGGGGCAGGCGCTGCTCATGGATTGCCGCTCTCCCCAGAGCTACGGCACCTCTCCCGGACACGGGCACTGGTACCACCTGTGGGCGCACATCGACGGCCCAGGCGTGGAGCTCGCCGGGCGCACATTGGGGCTTCCGCGTCTTGTGCCTGTCCCGGTGCCACTCTCGCGCCTGCAACCGCATATGGACGTACTGTTTGAGCGACTGGGCACCGAGAGTGTGGGCAACGCTATTCGCATCGGGCTCGCGGTTCACGCGCTTGTGGCCGAGGTGGTGCTTGCCGCACAGGAGACAGGTCCGGTCGCTGAAGATGACCCGGTACACTTGGCTTGCTCGTATGTCGAGCGGCACTTTGCGGAGAAAGTCACGCTCGACGATCTCGCCCGCGCTGCTTCCGTCAGCCCCAGCTACCTCATCCGCCTCTTCAAGCGTCAGCTCGAGACTACCCCACATGACTACCTCTTGCGCTATCGCATCAGCCGCGCCAAGGAGCTGCTCGCCGAAACCACGCTCACCAGCGCGGTCATCGCCGAGCGCGTGGGCTTTACCAGCGAGAGCAACTTCAGCTACCGGTTCAAGCAGATGGTGGGCCAGGGGCCACGTGCCTACCGTCAGTCCACACCGGAGCTGGTAATCATGTAACGGGAGGAGATTTCGCGCAAGATGCCATGAGACCTATGGCTCCAGCTGAGACTCTGTTTCTCTAAAACAAAAGCATCGGGCCAGCATGCTGAAACTGTATGCCGCCTTATCGAATCGGCAGGCTCGTTTTTCCTTCCGCAACGTATCTTTGAATCACACAAATACGCTTCGGTGACAACACAAGGGATGGGAGACGCCATGGCACTGCACATCGTCGAGGAGGCAGAGCGCTGCCTCAACTGCAAGAATCCCCTCTGCCAGAAGGGCTGCCCCGTGGGAACGGCAATCCCGCTGGTAATCCAGCTGTTCCGCGAGCGCAGGATGGACGAGGCGGGAGCAGTGCTCTTCCAGAACAACCCCATGAGTGCCGTCTGCTCGCTCATCTGCAACCATGGCGCACAGTGCGAGGGCCACTGCGTCCGCGGCCGCAAGGGAACGCCCATCCACTTCTCCGCCATCGAGAACTACGTGTCGAGCACCTATCTCGAGCGCGTCCGCTTTGTGAAGCCCGAGCCCACCGGCAAGCGCGCGGCTGTCATCGGAGGTGGTCCCGCCGGCATCGTCGCAGCTATGAGGCTCGCGCAGATGGGTGTCGCTGTCACGATCTTCGACCAGAACCCTCGTCTCGGTGGTGTCATGCGCTACGGCATCCCCGAGTACCGCCTACCCAAGCGGGTGCTCGACCGCTACCAGGAGATCCTGGAGACCCTCGGCGTCAAGGTCAGGCACAACACCGCCATCGGCTCGTCGCTCACCATCCCCGACCTCTTCCGCGACGGCTACGACACGGTCTTCGTCGGCACCGGCACCTGGCGTGCGCAGACGCTTGGCGTCTCGGGCGAGGCGGGCGGCAACGTACTGTTTGGCCTCGACTACCTCATGAGCCCCGAGACGGCAGAGATCGGCGAGCGCGTAGCCGTCATCGGCGCTGGCAACACCGCCATGGACGTGGCACGCACCGCCATTCGTCAGGGTGCTCAGGAGGTCACACTATACGCGCGCAGCAAGCACATCTCCGCAAGCTCCGACGAGCTCGAGTACGCCCTGCTTGACGGAGCAGAGCTGATGCAAGGTAAGGCCATCTGCGAGATCAACGAGCACGGTCCCGTCTTCAAGACGGCCATCTTCGACGAGAACGACCGCGTGACTGGCTACGAGGAGGAGCTCGACCAGGTGACCTGCGACACGGTGATCGTGGCCGTCTCGCAGAAGCCCAAGAACAAGCTCATCCTCACCACCGAGGGGCTCGAGGGTGACGACCGCGGCCTGCTGATCGTCGACGAGCAGGGCATGTGCACGGTGCCGGGCGTCTTTGCCGCAGGTGATGTCGTCACCGGTCCCAATACCGTGGTGCATGCGGTGGCGGCGACCAAGGTGGCTGTCGAGGGCATGCTCGCCTACATGGGTGTCGCGTAGAACACGCAGGTCCTTGTCACCAATTCCAATACCCAGTATCTAAGCAGGGGCGTCAGAGGAACATCTCCTCTGACGCCCCTGCTGTATCCCTCACCTATATGTAAGTTAGTTTCGACATTTTGCAAAGCCTCTCTTTACAAACGTATGTTCTAGTTTTATACTCATCTTGCTTGGAGGGAGCGGTTGTCGATACGTTTCCACGTCCGGTCCGGACCTTATACCCTCATACGCAGAAACCTGCGGCTATACGGGGTTTCCGGCTAACTCACCTGCGGGCTCGTTCCGCGGAGCCGGAGCTTTCATTCCGTGGCGGGCGTTCTCGAGCGAATACATGCACCATCCGTATTCGTCCTCCCGAGGATGCCTATGTACGCTGCCGCTCGCTCACCACCCATAGCCATTCCAGTCATGGTCGCCCTGTCGACCCATGCCCCCCTATCGTTTCAACTGCACGCAGAGAGGACTTGGAATGGCTGACAGCACCGTTTTCGACTCCGTTTTCAAGACGATGGTCCACAGGTCGCCTCAACTCATGATTCCCTTCATAAACGAGGTCTTTGGACGAAACTACCCTCAGGACAGCCCCATCGTCCGGTTCAGCGACGAGCACGAGAGTCTGCGCGGCACAATCATCGACGACACCGTCTTTCGTCTGGCAGAGAAGATCTACCACGTGGAGTGCCAAAGCACGGCAGACGCAAGCATGGTCGTGCGCATGATCGAGTACGACTTCCACATTGCGTTGGAAGAGGCCCTGAGTGAGAGCACACCGTATGAGTTGGATTTCCCGGCTTCGTGCGTTCTGTATCTCAGGCACTCGTCCAAAACGCCAGACAGCTTGCACATGAAGGTCAATCTACCCAATGGTGGTTCGTTCCAGTACGAGACAAAAGTCGTAAAAGCACAGCTCTTTAGCAGTGACGAGATCTTTAGCAAGAAGCTCCTGCTCCTGCTACCGTATTACCTCATGCGCTACGAGAAGAGCCTGGCTGCCATCGCATCTGATGACCAACGCACCGACCAGCTCGTCTATGAATGCAGCGAGCTGAGGTCCGAACTCGAGTCAGCCGTGCTGCGCATGGGTGACATGCCTTTATACGAGGAGCTCGTCGAGCTTATAATCAAAGTGTCCGACCACCTGCTCGCCGCATACGAGACACTTCAGAAGAGAGTGAGGAAGGCCATGGGTGGAGAAGTGCTTGAGCTTTGGCGCGAGAGGGCAGAGCGTCTTGAGCGCGAGGCGGAAGCCCGAGGCATTGAGAGGGGTCTCGAGCAGGGCATCCAGCAGGGCATCGAGCAGGGGGCCGACGGGCTCGCCGCAAAGCTTCGCGAGCTGGGCATAGACGAGAAGATGCTCGATGAGGCGATCTCCTCGATGAGGGCAGAGCGCGACAAGGGTTAGCCGTTTAGACACGCTCACTGGGAGACGAAGCGGTTCCTGCTCAGAGTTTTCGAGCAGGAACCGTCTTTCTTCAGACTGTCTCGGATCGCTGATGCCTCTGGGCCAAACCGCTCGAACGCATCAGAACATCTCGAGGTAGCGCACGCAATCAAGCGCACGAAGGCTCTCAGCCAGCTCCTTCTTCTCGCCCAGGCGCTGCATCGTGGCAGAGAGCTGGACGACGGTGCTCCCCACCGGGCTCTTAGACACCGTGAGTCCGCTGAAGGACACGCCATGGGCGTGAAGCGCATCGAACAACTTGGGCAGATCCTCGTAGTCGACGACCTCGGCGTAGAGGTCAAAACCGCGGGAGATGCTGGTGAGATAGGCGTCCAAACGCCGCAAACACGATCAGCACGATAAAGGCAGCTAGCAAGCCCACCTCAAGCCATCCCGAGCCGCAAGCCAGGCCAATGACCGCCGTGGTCCAGAGGCCGGCTGCCGTGGTCAGTCCATGCAGGGAGCCGTTTCCCCTGGTAATGAGAGAAGCCGCGCAGAGAAAGCCGACGCCCGTGACCACGTTGGCCGCAATGCGCGTCGCGTCGGTTGTGACGCCCTCGCGCCCGAGAATGATGCACTCCGACACGATCATGCAGAGTGCCGCGCCAAGGCACACCAGCGTATGCGTCTTGAGGCCCGCCTTCTTGTTGCGCATCTCTCGGTCCACGCCAACCATAGCTCCGCAGAGGAGCGCACCGAGCAAGCGCAGGGCGATCGCCCCGAAGGTGAATGTCCGCAAGCCTGCAAAGAGCTCCATGAGGTCTCCCTTCATACGCACCTACGCATAGTCTAGCAAGGGAGCCACGGGCACAATCCCCAAGACATTCCCCCTCTCGGCAAACCTACCCCAGCAACCAAGCAGATGCAACCCTGTCTATACGGCGACTGAAGTGTACCGTACATATGTTCGTATTATATGTTATCATCGAGATGCTATAAAGAGGCGGGGTCGTCAGAGCAGCTGCGCGAGAGCGAGAGTGGTACGGGCTCCTCCCCTTTTAACGCGAGAGCCTGTGTGCCTATAAGGGGCGTCTGCATTAGGAGCAGTCACGCTTTCAACTCCACAGTGAGCGTTTCCGTAGCGCAATCCATCGATAAGAGAGTTTGAAAACCTGTCTGGAGGTAATCATGGCTGCTACAGAAATGGTCCTGTTCGAGTCGAGCGACGGAGTGGTCACGCTACCGGTCGAGGTAGATGCCACCAACGAGGAGGTATGGCTCACTCGCCATCAGATGTCACAACTCTTTGGGCGAGACATCAAAACCATTGGCAAGCACGTGAACAATGCACTGAAGGAAGAGCTTGTAACGAGTGTCGATCGAGTTGTCGCAAGATTTGCGACAACTGCCGCGGATGGCAAAACCTATCAGGTTGAGCATTATGGCATCGACGTTGTTCTCTCCGTCGGATACAGAGTCAAGTCTCA
>CAMYZR010000099.1 GCA_947303905.1 uncultured Atopobiaceae bacterium | reverse complement strand
CGGGGCACTTGGGCACGGCTGCCTCAACGCTGCTGCAGCCCTTTGTGGCTGCGTTGGTCACCGATGGCACCACGCTCGCCGCGCGCGCCTGTGAGGCGCGCGCGGCGCTCCAGGCGATACTGCAGCTTGCGGGCAACCTTCGTGAGCTCGGCGTGACGGCCGACCCATCGGTCGCTGGCTCCGTCAAGCTGAGCGAGCTCATCGAGATCGCGGAGTGGGCCGCGCAAGGCATGAAGGTCGTCGAGCGCCTCGAGGTTGGCCGACGAGACGCTGGCCATACGGTGCACGTGATGGGCATGGGCGAGGCGTCGCGCCTGGCCGCCGGCTCGGTGGATGCGGTGCTCGCCTGCGGGCTCACGACCGCGGAGCGTCCCGTCAAGGCTGGAGACGACCTGCTTCAGGCGCTGCTTGAGCTGCTCGGAGTCGAGCCCGTGGCAGATCCCATGGCAAAGGCTCGCGCGGACTTCCATGCGCTGCTCGCTGCCGCCCGCAGCCAGGTGGTGCTCGAGCGCGCCCAGCACGATGCCGACTCGAAGCCGACCTATCCCTCGGTGATGCTCTCCGAGCTACTCGCGACCTACGGCATCTCTGCGTCGGCAGGCTATGAGGAGGTCACGCTCCCCAAGCGGATGCTGCCCGAGACGTACCTCACCGGCAACCTCTCGGCCGAGGGAACGCGGGCCGAGCACGTCACGGAGGATGACCCCGCGCCTGCTGGCAAGCTGACGCCCCTTGCGCGCCCGTATGTCTTCGTGCCGCAGGACGGCAGAGAGATGCTTGCGGGTGGCAAGCCGGTTCTCTCCGCATCCCAGGTGGAGACCTACCTCGATTGCCCCTACAAGTGGTTCAGCCTCAGGCGCCTCCGCCTGGGCACCGTCGATGCGGGCCATGGTGGGATGGAGATGGGCACCTTCGCCCATCGCGTGCTTGAGGTCACCCACAGGGAGCTGCTGTCCCGTGCGCTCGAGGTGGAGGCCCCAGGCGTCCCGCGCGAGAGCCTGCGTGCCCAGATCGGGGCCGACCCAGCGCGTCATGTGGCCGGCTCGCGCGTCGACGAGGGCTCGCTCGACGCCGCCCGTGCCGCCCTCGAGCTTGAGTTCGACCTGCATCAGCAGCACATGTACATGGTCAAGCGCCCCCGCGCGGCACAGCAGCTGCTTGTGGCCCACAACGCCTCCGAGCGTGCGCAGGAGGACCAGCTGCGTGCCGACCTGCTCTCCGCGCTCGAGTACGAGATGCGCATCCTGCAGGGCTTCGAGCCGAGGCTCTTCGAGTGGAGCTTTGGGCGTCACGGCGAGCTCGTCGAGTATGCGGGGGCGTACTTCACGGGCACGGTCGACCGCATCGACGTGAGCCCACATGGCACTGCCGTGATCATCGACTACAAGCACAAGAGCCCCACCGGCTTCGCCGCCGAGTACGATGCGTTGCAGGATGGCGTGCTGGAGGGCGAGCTTCTGCCCAACCGCGTGCAGTCGCTCATCTACGCACAGGTGGTGCGCCGCGCCTTCGAGGGACGCCTGCGCCTGGTGGGTAGCGTCTACCTCAGCACGAAAAGCCCGCATGCCTTGGCCGGCGTGGCTGACGAGAACGTCGTCGACCTGGTCTTTGGCCGCGTGAGCAAGCAGCGCATCGGACGCGTGAGCGTCCCGCGCACGTCCGATGGCGACAGCGGCATGAACGCACTGCTCGACAGCACCGAGGAGCTGGTGGCCGAGCAGGTGCGCCAGATGCTGGCCGGAAACGTGGAGGCACGTCCGCGTGACGCGCACTCCTGCGACTTCTGCCCGGTCATGCAATGCGAGAAGAGGATGGCCCGATAATGGCAGCAATCGATCTCTCACGGCTCAACGAAGGCCAGCGTAGCGTGGTGGAGCGCCTCGACGAGCCCCTGTTCGTCGCGGCAGGAGCTGGTTCGGGCAAGACCTTCACGCTCACGGCGCGCCTGGTCCATGCGCTTTCTGAGGGCAGTGCCGCCGACGGTGGCCGCTACCTCTCGTCCATCGACGAGGCGCTGGTGATCACGTTTACCGACGCGGTTGCCCTCGAGATCAAGGAGCGTGTACGCCAGGCCCTGCGTGCGGCAGGGGAGGATGACCCGCATCTGCGCGAGGAGGCCCTGCGTGTCGATGGCGCATGGATCTCGACGATCCACGGCATGTGCTCGCGGATACTCCATCGCCATGCCATCGAGCTGGGCATCGACCCGCAGTTCAAGGTGATTGACGGAAGCGTCGCGGACGCGCTGCTCGCCCGTGCGCTCGACGAGGTCATGACTGAGGTCGGCCGCGACGAGGCCTTTGCCGCGCTGCGGGCCGAGTACCCCCTCTGGACCGCGAGCAATGGGTCTGTGGTGGGCATGATCGGCGTGCTTCGCAACGAGGCGGCAAAGTGCATCCATGGCTTCGACGACTTCGTGTGCCCCACGTCGCATGAGGCGGCCGACGAGGTGCTGAGGCTGCTTGGCATCTTCGAGTCCATCGCCTCGTTCGACATGACCGAGAAGCAGCGTGCGGTGACCGAGACGTCCCTGGCGCCCCTGTCCGCGTTTGCGTGCCTCGCCCCGGGCGAGCGCACGGCCGCGCGTGCCTGCGAGGTCCTTGCGTCCATAAAGGTGCCCGCCCTGTCCAAGGCCGACCAGAAGCCCTTCAAGGAGGATGCAAAGCGCCAGCTTGCGATAGCCACCCTGACGGCGCAGCACGAGCGCGTCCAGGAGCTGTGTCCCCAGATCGTGGCCCTCGCGCGCCTGGTCGACGAGCGCTATGCCGAGCTCAAGCACGAGCATTCGAGCCTGGACAACAACGACCTCATCGGCCTGGCCCTGCAGGCGGTGGAGGGCAGTCCCGAAATCGCGCGCGACTATGCGGGACGCTTCCGCCTGGTGATGATCGACGAGTTCCAGGACACCGACGAGCGGCAGCTCAGGCTCATCTCGCTGCTTTCCGGCAAGGACGCCTGCCACCTGACGACCGTGGGCGACGCGCAGCAGTCGATCTACCGCTTCCGCGGCGGTGACGTCGAGGTGTTCCGAGCCCGTGGCAGGGGCCAGGCCGAGTCGCAGCACATCAACATGGATGTCAACTACCGCTCCGACCACAATGTGCTCGGGCTGGTGGAACGTGTCTGCGGCGATGCTGGCCTGCTGGGAGACTTCCTCAAGCTGGCGGGCGATGCTGGCAGGACCAGCAGGTTCGTCGCGCGCGAGGCCGACGGCACGGAGCCATGCCGCATACGCCTTGAGGTTGCCGCCGGCGGAAACGCCGAGCTGATGAGCGCCACGCTGGCGGCCCAGATCGCCGACCGCCTCGCCTCGTACCGTGATGCCGGCCAGCCAGTGGGCAGCATGGCCCTCCTTCTGGGCACCACTGGAAAGATCGGGCTCTACCTCGACGCCCTGCGAGCCAGAGGCCTGCAGGCGGTGGTCACCGGCGGATCGTCGTTCACCAGCACGCCAGAGGTCGGGGTGATCCAGGCCCTGCTGCACACGCTTGCAAACCCCCACGACACCGAGACGGGACTCTTCCGCCTGCTGTCGAGCGACATGTTCCGCCTCGACGCCGACGACTTCTGTCAGTTGGGCACGCGTCGTCAGGATGTGCTCGAGGCACCCACCAAGCGCCCCGTCGAGCAGTGCTTCGTGACGGGCGAGCTCACCCTGTATGGCGACGCGCAGCCCTCGGAGCGCCTGCGTCTGGCACACGAGGTTCTGAGCAGGGCATATGCACGCATGGGACGCTGGCAGCTCGCCGACGTGTGCCAGGCGGTGGTGGAGGAGAGCGGTTGGCTCGCACGCCTCGAGCGCCGGGGCACCAATGGCCTCTCCGTGGCGGCCAACGTCCTGGCGGCCGTGCGGTACGTGCGCGAGCTGACGGTGAGCCTGGGCCTCGGGGTGGCACGTGCGGCCGACGAGTTCGACAGCTGGCTTGCGGCGGCAAAGCTCACGCCCGCCAACCTGGTGGGCGACGAGATCGACGCCGTGCGCGTCATGACCATCCACGGGTCGAAGGGCCTTCAGTTTGCGGTGACGGCGGTCTCCGAGTGCTGGGGCAACCCCAGCAAGTCCGGTCGGCTGTCGCTCGGACGCCTTGACGGCAGCTGCGTGGTCTGCGTCGCCCCGGGGCCGGGAGCGGGGAGTCTCTCGGATGCCCGCAAGGCCTTTGACGTGCCCGACAGCGCAGACTCATGTCGCACGGTGGCAGACTGGGCGACCTTCCTCGACCAGCGTGAGCTCGATGCGGAGGCAGCCGAGAAGGCGCGTCTCCTGTACGTGGCGCTGACGCGTGCCGAGGAGGCCCTGGTCGTGGGTCTGCCCGTGGCGGGAACCCAGAGGTACTGCTCGGAGCTCGCGATGGGCATGCTGTCGGCGTTTCCCAATCTGGACGATCTGGAGCCAGGCGAGTATGTGCTCGACATCACGCCCGATGCGCCCATCGAGCTCGAGCGTCGCGTGAGCGATGCCGCGGGGTCGGTGCGCTACGAGCGCACGGCCGTGCAGGCTGCCGAGGGCAGTGCGCGCGTGATTCGCCTCACGTCGCCCAAGCGCGGGTCGGGCGATCCGTGGCAGGTCACGTCGCTGGGTACGCTGCCCGGCTTCGATGGCGAGCTTCCCCAGAGCGTCACGCAGATTCCCCTGCTTGGAGTCGAAGGCGCACAGCTGGAGCAGGATGACGAGCTCCACTTCCTGCTCTATCCGATCGAGGAGAAGACCTTGGCGGGCACCGGGTGGCGTGCGCGCGAGGGCACCTTCAGCTACTCGTCGGCACATGCGCTCATGGAGGAGGCCGCTACGGCTGCTGCGCCTCCCCGCGAGGCGAAGGGTGCCCAAAAGCTTCCGCCCACGCCGCCCAAGGCCCAGCAGGAGGCGGAGGCGGAGGGTTCGCCCTACACCGACGACGTCGACAAGGCGACCAACCTCGGCTCTGCCTTCCACGAGCTGGCCCAGACCATGGTGGAGACGGGCCGTGACCACGATCCCGCACGCCTCGAGGCGCTGGCCCGCACCTGGAACCTCTCGCAGCGTCAGGTCAAACGCCTGCATGAGGCCATCGCCCGCTGGGAGGGATCGGCCATCAGGCGCGAGGCGCTCGCCTACGAGCTGGTGCGGCCCGAGGTCCCGTTCTTCGTGCGGGTGGAGTCGCGCTACGGCAGCTACGTGGAAGGCGCGATCGACCTGCTCGCGTGCGACCGCGGTGCGACCGAGGCCTTGGTGGTCGACTACAAGACAGGCGACGTGGGGCTCACGCTCGAGCAGATAGAGGACCGCCATCGCATGCAGGCAAACTTCTACGCGTGGGTGCTCATGGACCAGGGCTTCAAGGCGGTGGAGTGCGCCTTCGTATGCGTGGAGGTGGACGACGGGGCAGGTGCCCCAGTGGTCGTGCGCTACCGGTTTGATCAGAGTGCGCCTCCTCACATCGGCTAGCAAAAGGCGCCAGACAATCCATTCAGGTATGCCCGTGAGCGTATCTCAGGGGCGTCAAATGGGTAGTATCCCGATAGGTGCATGTCACCTATCGGGCACCGTTAGCCCTGCGTGACCAAGGAGGTCCCCATGGCCGGCAAGAAGAACCATACCCTGCTCAGACTCATCGTCCTGCTCCTGCTTCTTGCCGTGATCGGCATGGGCGGCTGGCTGGGCCTCAGCTTCAAGCGCGCGGAAGGCCTTTTGGCCGAGGCGTCTGCCAGCTACGACCAGGTCCAGCAGAGCGTCGAGAAGAACGACTATGCCCAGGCGCTCGTGGATGCGCGTACCGCTGCGACGCTCACGAGCCAGGCCGCCGAGGAGCTTGACGGCGTGCAGTGGGACCTGGCATCCAGGCTGCCCGTGCTCGGCACGGACGTCACTGCGATGCGTTCGATCAGCAGCATCGCGGGCACGCTTTCCGATGATGCGGTGATCCCCGTGCTCGATGCCTGGGACGAGCTGTCTGGCAGCGGCGTTGTGGTGGAAGGTCAGCTTGATGCCACGCAGGTCCAGGCCAAGGCCACCCAGTTCGTGCAGCTTGCGCAGAAGATCAGCGACGCCGAGACGGTGGTCGACGCGTGCAAGGAGCAGGCCGACGCCCTCCCGACGTCCCACTTCGACGAGATCAATGCCTGGGCGAACGAGCTGCGCGGATCGATCGATTCCGCCGACGAGGTCGTGGGCTCCTTAAAGGATTGCGTCGGACAGGCGTTGAAG
>CAMYZR010000098.1 GCA_947303905.1 uncultured Atopobiaceae bacterium | reverse complement strand
GCCCACGGTCATGGAGGTGATGGCCGTGACGTTACGTGCGGGCAGCCACACGGAGCGCGTCAGGCCGTCCACGTCAATCGTGCAGCGGCAGGACATGGATGGCGAGACGTGCCACCCGCATGCGTTGCGGATGGCAGAACTCGCCGCGTCTGCGTCTTCTGCGAGGGGAGGCAGAGGGCCGTCCACCTCGTAGCCCCATGGGGTGAGCTGGTAGGCCATGCCTCCCCCTTCCTACTTGTTGTCAGCCTTGCGGGCCTTGTTGGCCGCGGTGCGCCTCTTGGGCGCTGGCTTGGGCTTCTCGTCTGCGGGCTCGTAGCCTGCGGGCTGCGTGCCCTCCTCGTACTGGTAGGTGCGCCCGTTGGGTGCCCGGTAGATGCGGAGCATGGCTCCTCCTTACGCGGAGTAGTTGACCAGCTTGTGGAACGCCTTGGGGTAGCGGACCGCCAGAGCGAGTCTCTCCTCGACACGCACCGTGACGCGGTTGTAGACGAAGTCGTTCTGGTCGCTGTTGGTCATCTCTACGCGGAGGCCACCGCCATCCTTGGTGATGACCGAGGCGCCCTGACGGAACGCGCCAACGAGGCAAGTGCCTGATGCGATGGCGCTGGTAACGACGGTGCGCAGGCCCCAGATGGGCGGGTACATCTCGAAGCCGCCGTTGCCGTACTGGCCACCGAAGTAGCCGCCGCCGTAGTACTGGTTTACCTGGTCCTTGGCAAGGCGCAGGATCTGGTAGTCGGCGGGGTTGATGACGATGGCGTCAGGCGTCATGCCGGAGTCGCCCTCGATGGCCATCATGGCCTTGAAGATGTTGTCGGCGGTGATGGCGGTAGGGGTGCCCGAGGTGCCGGCGGTGGAGCCGATGCCGCTGCGGTTGAGCAGGCCGACGATGTGCTGGGAGCCGCTGGTGCCGTTGAGCAGGACGTTGTTGACCCACTTGCGGTGCAGGAACAACGCGCGGTTGTCGATGGAGCTGGCGAGCCACGCATAGTCCTCAAGCAGCTCGTCGGTCTCCTTGTAGTAGCTGGCGACCTTGACGAGCGCCTCGGTGACCGCGGTGGGCTCGGGCATCTCGACCATGGGCTTGGCGCCGCCCTCGGCGACGTAGGCAGGTCCGCCGAGCACGCTGGAGTCGGCGGTCTCGACAAAGTAGGTCAGGGCGTTGCCGGTGATGGACTCGGCACCGAGCAGGTCACGCACGACCAGCGGCTCGCGGTAGGCGGGCACGATGTTGCGGTCGATGTCCTGCGCGAGCTGGGTGAGGGCACCGGAGCTGGCGGCACCGGGGCTGTCCATGGCGGCGGGGTCGGTCTTGTACAGGACGAAGTTGCCGCGCAGGCCCTTGGAGAGACCAAGGTTGCGAGCGGTCTTCGCGGCCTTTTCGCCGAGGGTCTTGGCCTTGACCTCGGGCTCGGCCTTGCCGTCGTTGGTGCCGAGGGACTTGATGAGCGCCTCGCCCTCGTTGGCGGCGTCAAGAGCCGCCTTTGCGGCCTTGACCTGCTCGGTGGCGGACTTGATGGCCTCGGCGTCGGTGCCGTTCATGGCCTCGGTGAGGGCGCTCTTTGCGTCCTCGAGGTTCTGCATGAGCTTATTCATGCTGTGCCTCCAATGCATTCAGGATTGCTGTCGCGTATGCACGCGCCTCTTCGAGCGCCGCGTCGGCGTCGGACTCCTCGGCCCCCGGCTCCTTCGCCTTGGCCCCTTCGGGCTCCTCGGCGTTGGCCTCGGGCTCCGGCCCACCGTCTTCCTCGTCGGGCTCTTCCTCGTCGGCCAGAAGGCCGTCGATTGCTTGGGTGATGCGCTGCGCCATCTCGCGGATGGAGCGCAGCTCGTCGGCATCCGCCTTGCTGTTGCGGCGTCCGGACTTGACGCCGGTGATTACCGCGTGTTGGTTGGCGGGAATCTGCACGAGCGAGACCTCGTAGAGGTCGAGGTCTCGCAGCTCGTAGGCGTGGGTTCCGCCTACTTCGACTTCGCCCGCGTCGCGCACGGAGTATGCGAAGGAGAACTGGTAGAGCCTGCCCTCCTTGGCCAGCTTGCGGACGTACTGCGCCTTGGGGTTGTCTGCGTCGAACTCGGCGCGGACGTGGAGCCCGCGCTCGTCCTCGTATGCCTCGGTCACCTTGCCGATGTTCATCTCGGGATCTTCGGTGTTGTGGCCGTAGAGCAGCGGGATGGGCTGCTCCTTCTGCGCCCACTCGGAGAGCGTGCGTGCGAACGCGCCCTTTGCGATGACGTCCCCGTAGCTGTCGGGCTCGCGGTCGAAGGTGGCCGCGTAGCCCTCGACGGTGCCCTCGGAGGGCATCTGGGCAGCGGATTCGGCGCTCTTGTACTTGGCCATGGGTTGGCCTCCAATCGCTAAAGAAAAAGCCCCTTTCGGGGCTCGTAGGGGCTTACAGGTCGCGGATGACCTCGATGGTGCACTGGCATCCGCAAACCTCGTCGGGTCCACCAGCCCAATCGCCGGGCCAGTCCATGCCGTTTCCGAACTTCTCATCTATGGGCACGGTCTGCCCGTTCATGGCCGCGTGACTCTTTCGTGGGTTGCTCGACTGAACCACCCAGCGCTTGCGTGCGTCGGTGAGCCCTGCCTGACGGCACGCCTCGAGCGTGCTCCATCCGTCAACTGCGGTGGCGAATGCGTTTCCCGCACTCTCGCTGCGGTTCTCCGCTGCGTTCTCGAAGACTCCCTCGGGCGTGGTGAGAAGCCCTTCCGCCTCGGTGTCCATCAGCTCAAGAGCGCGGTCCAGCTCCTTCTTGGTCGTGTAGTTGACGTAGGCCGCACGCTGCATGCACATGGAGCGCAGGAACTCGAGCGCCTTGGTCACGTCGTACTCGCTCGTGGGCACTCCCAGCGACTCAAGCGCACGGTATGCCGCGTAGTTGCTGTGCTCCTGCGCGATCTTCTCAAGGTCTGCGGTCAGCTCTTCGTCCCATCGGGTTATGTCCCACCAAGAGTCATCGTCCTTGGCGAACGTGCCGGACTTCTTGGCCGCGCGGAGCTTGGGCAGCACAGAGCGTGCCTGACGCTCGAAGAACTTGCGGAACACCTCGACGCTCGCCGCCGTCTCCTCGTCGGTTGCCTCGGCCTTGAACCGAATCTCGTTGGCCTCCGACTTGCACTCTGCGCATCCGCACTTGTGGTCGTGCTCGGCTGCGTTGTAGCGATCTTGGGTCGGGTCGGTGTCTCGCGGGGACGCGAGCCCTCCCACGGTGACGTTCATCGGGACAATCAGCTCGTCGGCACCGTCGATGTGTGGCAGGTTGAGCTGGGCGCGCGCCTCGTCGCGCGTCATGAACGGCCCGCCGACTGCGGACTGCAGCACTGCCGCCCGCTCCTCGAAGCTACCCTGCAGCTTGACGGCGAGGTCGTACTCCACGTAGTGCCGCGCGTCCTCGCCGACCATCGGGAGGAGCTGCGCGTTTATCTTGTCGGTGACCTCCATGAGCTTGGGAGCCAGCGTGTCGTTGTAGAGCGCTCGCGCGTTCTCCTTGGCGCTCGCGTAGGTTTGGCCGCTGCCGGGCCATATGAGCGCCGGGTTGACGTTGTAGACTCCGGCCACGTCCTCGCGCCCGAGACGCTTGGCCTCCGACCACTCGGCGTCACGCGCGTTGAACTGCACCTGCTTTATCTCCATGCCGTCCTCAAGGATGGGCATGGCTCCGGCCTGAGAGCCGTCGGCACCGGCCCACGACTCGTTCCACGTCCTGCGGAAACGCTCGAACGCCTCATCGTCCCATGGCTCGACGTCCTTTGGCCGCGTCACGTAGGCGTTGAAGCGTCCACCGCGACTCCACATCTGGCGACGGAACGTCGCGCTCTCCACCTGCTCCATGAGCAGATCGCGCAGCGACTCCACGGGGCTCGTCTGTCCCATGGGGTTGGTCGGGTCGTATCCGTGAAGCCACAGGCACGAGTCGGCGGGAACCTCGATGCGCCCGTTGTGCGGGGTGTCGAGCACGAACGCGTCAGGCCGGTAGACCGTGCCACCAACGTAGCCGTCTAACCAGGTGAACGGGACAGGCCACGCGCTCCATCCGCTCCTGGTCTCCGCGTCGGGCCGCAGGATGGAGAGGTGACGGTCCGCGAGATAGAGGTCAGCGAAGATGCGACGCCGGAACTCGTAGGCCGTCAGGTCGGGGCTTGGGTTTGCAAGAAGGAGCGCTGCGGGAGAGTCGGTGACCCTCACACGGTCCCCGTCGGCAACCCGGTCGTAGACCTTCCACGGCACCGATGCCGCGTTGTTGGAGAGGAACCCGACAACGGCCCGCAGGTTCGGCTGCGTCTTGTAGAGGTCAACGACTCCCATGCCAGCGATGCTGGGCAGGGCTCCGCTGTTGATGGTGATCTGGTATCTGGGCGTGACTAGCGC
Source organism: uncultured Atopobiaceae bacterium (assembly GCA_947303905.1). Lineage (GTDB taxonomy): Bacteria > Actinomycetota > Coriobacteriia > Coriobacteriales > Atopobiaceae > UBA1367. The sequence goes on along the minus strand of CAMYZR010000098.1, from coordinate 1,821 downwards.
ACGGAGCGCCTGCATGATCCCCATGGGCATGCCTCCCTACACGGTGCGCACGCCCCTTTCGGCGTAGACGCTCTCGTAAACTTTCTTTTTTGGCTTGTCTGGGACCCTTGTAGCCAGCCCGTAGGCGTATGCGCACGCCACGAGCGGTGATATGTCAACCGGCGACCTGCGGCGGTCGAACGCCCACGCAGAGTCGCCCATGAGCCTCGTCTTCGCCACGGTCGCGGCCATGTCGAGCGCAGCCTGCGGCCTGTGGCGCACGGGCGTGGCGTCAGAGCCCTCGTCCTCCTTGCGCTCGGGGTCGAGCGCGGCCACGGCGTCGTAGAACCTGCCGCAGAAGCCTGCGACGTCGGCACCGGCGACCTCGAACATCTCCACGCCATCGATGGCGGCTATGACGCCAGCCATGGAGGAGACCGGAGCGCCCTTGCTCTGCACGGCGACCGGCACGGGGTCAATCGGGTCCGCAACGTCTCGCAGCCAGTCGGCCAGCCACTCTATGCCGCTCTGGTAGGCTGCCACCTCGACGTGCCACTCTCCGTCGGCGCGACGCCCGCACACCGCGATTGCGCTGTGCTTGCGGTCATCGGCTACGTCAACTGCGAGATAGACCGGAGCGCCCTCGCAGACCTCGCTCTCGGGGTCAACGCCAGCGTCCCACGAGCCCACGGGGAAGGGTGGCTCCGCTAGCGACTCCACGAACTGGCACAGGTTCTCGGTGCGTGCCGCCCGCTCGGTCTTGCCGCGAATGGATGCCGCAAGGCTGCGTTCGGTCAGGAACCCATAGCCAAGCGAGGGGTTGGCCTCCTGCCATCCCTCGCGGTCCCACAGGTCTCGCCCTGGTGCCGCCGACCACTCGAAGATTGCGGGCGGTTCGGCGTCCAGCTCGTCATCCTCCGACTCAGGCGGCAGCGGCATGGTGTCGGCTATGTCGCGGCACCAGCCGTCGGGGTCTCCTATCGCCTTGTGCGCGAGGAATCGCTGGTAGCGAAGGACGATGGAGTAGGAGTCTCCCGCGTTGGAGGTGCACCACAGCATGCCGACCTGAGCCTGTGCGAGCGTGGTGTCACTGACGGCGTTCCAGGCTTCCCAATTGGTCTGCTCGCGCAGCTCGTCAATGATGACCAGTTGCGCACGCTTGCCACGGCCCGCCTTGCGGTTGGACGCCTTGGTGATGTAGCGCCTGCCGCCTGACAGCTTGAGCTTTCGGCCCGAGTTGCCGTACTTAGCGCTCACCAGCTCCTCTTTCAACTCATCGTCGGCGTTGATGGCGTCAACACATGCGTCCCACGCCTCCTCCGCTTGGTCCAACTCCTGAGCAGTGCCGATGATGAGCGCGACCTGCAGGATGTAGAGGAAGAACAGGGTCACGACGGTGGTGACCAGCGTCTTCCCGTTCTGTCGGCTGACGAGCACGAGCACTATGCGGAAGCGGAGCGCCCACTCGTGCTCGAAGTCTCCGGTAATCTCGAATGCGTGTATCAGCAGCCACTTCTCCCACGGGAGCAGGTGGAAGCCCAGCGACTCGCCGAACTCTACGATCTCGTAGCCGAGAGACGTGTCAGGCGTGAGGTTACGCAGAGGTAGCGTGTAGACTCGCGCCTCGGTATGTCCCTTGCGCATCAGACGGCCTTGAGCCCTGCGCGTGACTTTGCCCGCATTCTGGCAAGCCGCCCATCGCCCACAACGGTTGCCGTTTGCTGACGGGTGTTCGGCACTATGCCAAGCGCCTTGCAGAAGTTGAGGTAGGAGGAGAGAACGCTCGCATAGCCGCGCTCCGTGCCCTCCATCAGGTCCAGCGCGGAAGCCGCCGCACGCGCT
>CAMYZR010000097.1 GCA_947303905.1 uncultured Atopobiaceae bacterium | reverse complement strand
CGCCTGACCCAAGATCATGAACACGACTACGCCGAGCACATTGAAGATCAGATGGATGTAGCTTGCCCGCTTTGCATTGGACGAGCCTGTCATGCCCGCAATCACCGACACAACACAGCTGCCGATGTTGGATCCCATCGTCAGGTAGATGCCCTGGTCAAGTGTGATCAGGCCGGCGACCACCATCGTGATGGCCACCGACGTCATGACCGAGGAGCTCTGGATGATTGCGGTGAGGATGGCACCGATGATCACGAGCAGAATCGAGTTGTTGATGGAAGCGAGGAAGTTGCGTACGCTGTCCAGCTCGGCAAAGCTCTCCATGGCACCGCTCATCATCGAGAGACCGACGAACAGCATGCCAAAGCCACACAGGATGCCGCCAATGGTCTTGATCTTGTCCTTGCTGGCAAACGAGACCATGAAGGCGCCGACTCCTGCCAATCCGGAGAAGAGCACCGTGGACGACAGCCCCGCGTCGCCCGAGATGCCCCAGGCGACGATCTGGCCCGTGACGGTCGTACCGATGTTTGTCCCGTAGATCACGGTGGCTGCCTGTGCAAGCGACATGATGCCCGCGTTGACAAAGCCGATGACGATGACCGTGACCGCACCCGAGCTCTGGATCGCAGCCGTACCTGCGGCTCCGATGCCGACACCCAGAAGCTTGCTCTTCGAAGCCGACGCAAACAGGTCGCGCAGCTTACTCGATCCCAGCGTCTCGAGGTTGGAGCTCAGCATGCTGCAGGCAGTAAGAAAGACACCGATACCAGCCAACAGGGTTAGCACGGCGGTGGCGGTGGCAACGCTACTCATGGTTGTCCCTTCGTCAATTGTCATAACTTGTAAATTCTATGGCAAGGAACGGTAAGGTGACAATCAGACAATTTAAGGAACCATGCAGGATCGCGGAGATGGGAGCATACCCGACCGTAGGGCACCCGTGGCGCAGGCACCAGTTCGGATGGATGCCGACAGACCTCAGAATGCAAAACAGGCCAGACCCGATATGTGGTCTGACCTGCGAGAAGTCGTGGAGCCGGATAGCAGACTCGAACTGCTGGCCTACGCATTACGAGTGCGTCGCTCTACCAACTGAGCTAATCCGGCCTCTTTGCGTCGCGTTGCGACGGCTAATAACTATACCTAACAGTGCCATGCGATTTCAAGTGCCAGTTATGGCGATTTGCTGCTCAATGCACGAAATCGTGCGGTTCCCTGCCCTACAGGAGACGCAGCACGCCACGCACGAGCCGCTCGAAGCTGTCCGCATGGTGCCCAGCCTCCTCGAGCACCGTCTCGTGGCTCACCTGGCCGTCTCCCGCGTAGTTGGCCGCCAGCGTGAGGCCGAGGACGTTCATGCCCAGCGCCTGTGCCGCAATGACCTCGCACACCGTCGACATGCCCACATAGCTCACGCCCATACCGGCCAGCATACGCACCTCTGCGGGCGTCTCGAAGCTGGGTCCGATCACGCCGGCGTACACGCCCTCCTCGACCGCAATGCCAAGGTCGTCCGCCACGCCACGCGCCAGCGTCCTCAGATAGGGGCTGTAGGCCTCGCGCATGTCCACGAAGGGCGTCTGCAGACCACGCGCGCTGGCATCCCCCACCAGCGGGTTTACCCCTGTCAGGTTGATCTGGTCGGTGAGGATGCCCAGCCCCGTGTGAGCGTTGCCGGGGATCGCGCCGGTGGCGCAGGCAAAGATGATGTCGCGGCAGCCCAGACGATACGCATGGCGCACCAGGCTCGTGACCTCGGTGGCCGAATAGCCCTGGTACAGGTGGATGCGGCCGGGATACACCACGACGGGGACGTCGTCCACCGTACCGATTGTCGCCTCAAAGAGATGGCCCTCCATGGGGCGGGCGTCCTCGGGAAAACCGTCGATGTCGTGATAGTCGACGTGCCGCACCGGGTGGACCAGCGAGCTCAGATGGCCCAGTCCCGTTCCCAGCACGAGTGCCACCGGATGCTCGACTGATGGCCTGCAGCTCTCAACGACTTCCTCGCTCACCATGCAGACATCCCCTTCTCTCTCCAAGAGCTCGGCAAACACGCCGTTGCCCTTGACCAGCCTTCCAGAATACGTTCCATCGTAGATGAGTCCGACGCCACATGAGGGGCTCTTCGCCTTGAGTACGGCGAGCGTGGCGCCACACGCGCGTGCCTCGTCGGCGCACAGCCCTGCCCCCCTCTCGAACGCGCAGGTCACGTCAGTGCCGTCACGCATGACCACCCGCTTGCCCTGGCGCTCGCTTGCCGTTCGCGGCGTAGGCAGCCCGCCCCTCACCTCGGGGCACACCGAATGCGCCGTCGTCGACTCGGCAAGGTGACGCACCGCGGCCGATGGCTTTGATGCGCCGTCATAGCGGCAGCGTTGGCCCAACAGGCAGGCGCTGACCACCACGTCCACGAGACCACCTACTCGACGATGGATGACAGCGCCAGGTTTGCCTTGGACAGAAGCGTGTTGACGTGGTCGCTCCACTGTATGTTTGCGGCATTTATGCTCGCGCTGTGCTTCTGGTAGGCAACGTTGTAGGCGGTCTGCGCGGCCTCGTAGGTCGCCGCGTCCGCCCGAACGTCATACTCCTTGAGCGCCGTGGCGTATGCCCCGTCATCGGACGCCCACACACCGCGCTCGCTGTCCCACTCGTCACCGGCAAGGCCGATGATGTAGGCGGCATACTCCTCCGTGGGCTTGTCGGCGGCATCGGCAGCCGGCTCAGCCGGAGCCGCGGGCTCGCTCGTCAGCTCCCCCACCACCTCGCTGCGCAGCTTTGCTATGGAGGCAGACTCGCTCAGGCGGTCGCGCGCGGTCGCCTCGTCCATGCCGTAGGTGGTCGCAAGGGCTGCGATGTCATCGGTGCCAAAGGTCTCGCTTGCATAGGCAAGAAGCTCCTCGTCGCTCACCGTGATCCCGTGCTCCTCCACCTCCCTCATGAGCACTGCCGTGCGTGCCGCGGAGAGCACGCTCTCGGCAGCGGGCATGGCGTAGGTGCCCTCCGAGATGCGGACGCCGTCAAGAGAGCTCTGCTGCGCGATGGCGTCACGGGCCGTGATCTCGTAGAGCTTTCCGTCATAGGTGTAGGTGCCCACCACGGCATCGAGCTCGGACTCGGTGATTGTGACCTTGCCGCCCAGCGAGCCGTAGTTGGTGCGTCCACCCTGGAGCCTTCCCAGCATGAAGCCGCCGAGCGCCAACACCAGAAGCAGCGCCAGCCATACGGGGGTCGAGAGCGCCGACCCACGGCGCCGGTCGGAAGGTGCATAGACGTTTGCGGGAGCAAACGATGCGTCGGTCTTGTCAGAAGCCACGGGCTACTCCTTTCCCGCCATCGCTACTCGCCCTTGGCGGCAGCGATGATCTGCGTGGAGCATGCCCTCATGAAGCTCTGCCCGTTCTCGGCATCAAACTCCATGCGGACGACGACCGCGTCGCGCGTCTTGTCGGAGAGGTCGCCCTTCGAAAACTCGAGCAGCGCAAGAAGCATGTCGTGGTACTCCGGGTTGCCGTGGTAGCACTGGATTGCCTCGTCAAGCAGCGACCAGGCAGCATCCGAGCGCTCGGGAGAGGAGGCGCCCAGACGGCAGAGGAAGCGGAACGCCGCCAGGCGCACGGTTGCGGAATCCTCGTCGAACAGGGATGCCTCGGCACCGTCGAAACCCTCGGCGACCGAATCGGCATTTATCAGCGCAACCTCCCCAAGGGCATCGAAGACCTCCCAGCGCGTCTGGGCCTCGGGGCGATACAGGGCATCGATGAGGTCATCAACGAAGGGAGCGAGTTGCGCGGCATCCTTGTGGGCCTCGAGGGCCAGGCAATGGGCTGCCTCCTGGCGGGTGCGCCGGCGCGGACCTGCGAGAGCATCGACGAGGTACTCCACGCTCGGCATGATGTTGGACTCATCTGACATGATGTCTTCCCCCTTTATTCAGAGAAGCCGTCAACCACGACGGTTCCGCTGCGCTCATCCTGATGAATGGTGATAAAGCCGAGTTTTGCCGCCTCGCGCAGAAGCGTGCTGAACGACCGGTATCCGTAAGTGCGCTCCGAGAACTGCGGGCGCTTGCGCTTCATGGTGTCCTTGAGGCGCGAGGCGAGGATCGCCGTGTCGCTCTCGCTCTGCAGCGTGTCAATCGTCTCGAAGAGCAGCTGGTAGCAGGGATAGGCGTCCTGCGACACCTTGCCCTCGAAGCTGGGTATGCGACCGGTGCTGACGATGTCCTCGTAGAAGAGGAACTCGTCGCAGACCTCGGTCAGAAGGGAGCTCGTGGCCTCCTTCATGCCCACGCCGATGACCGTCTTGCCAAACTCCTTGAGCTTGGAGACGAGCGGCGAGAAGTCGGAGTCGCCCGAGAGGATCGCGAAGGTGTCGATGTGGTCCTTGGTAAGGCATATCTCCATGGCGTCGACCGCCAGGCGGATGTCCGCGGAGTTCTTGCCCGTGAAGGCACGGTCGGGAATCTCGATGAGCTCGATGCCCAGCTCGTGAAGCGAGATGATGGCATCGGAGAAGCGCTGCCAGTCGCAGTAGGCGCGCTTCGCGGTGATGCGGCCCTTGTCCACGAGGCGCTCGAGTATGCGCTTCACATCAGGCTTTGGACCCACTTCCTGATGTCCGTTGCGCTTGCGCCTCCCCGTGCCCAGCGCGAGGTTCTCGTAGTCGATGAGGACTGCAAGTGAGCTCTGGGTTGTTTCACTCATGTACTAAAGCTTTCCTTTCTGGTGCGGCCTTTGCCGCACGGCCATGCGCAGTGCGCATGCCTAGTGGTGATGGTGATGATGGTGATGCGACTCGTCGTCATCGGGCAGAAGCGACCAGTCGAGCCCAGCGGCAGCGCAGGTCTCCTCGTCCGCATAGAGCAGCGAGAGCGCCTGCGTGCCCATGAAGGTGCCACCGACCTCGCACAGCATATGCACGAGGTTGAGCGAGGTCTCGGTGGCTGGCAGGGACAGCCCGTAGTCCCCGGCGGTCTGGAGCGCCAGAGCGATGTCCTTGCGCAGGTGCGCGGCCATGAAGCCAGGGGCATAGTCACCCTCGAGCGCCTTGGGAGCCACGCTCTCGAGCTGGCGGGATGCGCCCATGCCCGACGAGACCATGTCGATCATGGCGGGCACCGAGAGCCCGGACTGCTCGGCGAGCGCCATTGCCTCGGCCGCTCCCGCGAGACATGAGGCCAGCGACACCTGGTTGCAGAGCTTGGCAATCTGGCCAGCCCCAGGCTGGTCGAACCAGTAGATGCGCGACGAGAAGCAATCGAGCAGCGGACGGACGTCGGCTGCCCCACGCTCCGATATGCCTGCGATGAGCGTGAGCGTGCCGTCGACGGCCCCCTGCTCCCCGCCCGTCACGGGACAGTCGAAGGCGTGCTTGTCCTCGACCTCGGCGGCATCATGGATGTCCCGGGCGAGCTGCGGCGAGCTGGTGGTGAGGTCGATGAGCCAGGCGCCCTTCCTTGCCTCGCGCACGAGGCCTCCGGTGGCCAGGTAGACCTCCTCCACCTCCTCCGGATAGCCGAGCATGGTGAAGACCACGTCGGCATCACGTGCCGCCTCGGCGGGACTCTCTGCCCAGAGGGCACCGCGCGCGAGAAGGCCTTCCGCCTTCTCGCGAGTGCGGGTGTTGACGGTCAGCTGGCAGCCGGCATCGAGCAGGTGTCCCGCGATGGGAGCCCCCATGATGCCGGTGCCGACAAATGCGACCTTGCGGCCCAACTTTCCAGCCATATGCGTACGCTCCTGCCCGTGACGGCCTAGTCGTTCGCGCGAACCTTGCGTGCGATGCGGTCGGTCAGCGACAGCTTCTCGCGGCGGTCGGTGCCCCAGAAGGCCACGGCAACCATGCCGGGGCCAACGTGGCTGCCGATGACCGGCGAGATGGAGCTACGCATGATGACTACGTCCTCGCAGCCCTTCTCGCGCCTGATCTGGGCCTCAAGCCAGTCGGCATCCTTCTCGGCGTCTGCCGAGGCGATGGCGATGGGCAGCGAGGGGTCGTGCGCATAGTTCTCACGGAAGTCAGCGAGAATGGCGCGCAGGGCCTTCTTGCGGCCGCGGCACATGCCGCGCAGCGAGAGGGCGCCCGTGCGGTCGTAGGTGAGCTCGGGCTTGATGTCGAGCTTGCCGCCCACGTTGGCGGCCGTCGGCGGGATGCGTCCACCGAGGCCCAGCCAGTGGAGGCTGTCGAGCGTGAAGTAGCCCTGCAC
>CAMYZR010000096.1 GCA_947303905.1 uncultured Atopobiaceae bacterium | reverse complement strand
AAGTGCACCGCGTAGATGGGCGCCTTGCCCTCGCGGATGGCAAGCTCCACGGTCGCCTCGAGCGGTGTCTCCACGTACTCGTATGAGAGGGGCACCGGCCGCGGCGCGTCGAGCACGCGCTCCACGTCGCGCTCGGTCTGCCGCTCGAGCAGGTCGCAGATCGCGTCCATGTTGCCCAGCGTGGCACTCATCAAGAGGAACTGCGTGTTGGGCAGCGTCAGCAGGGGCACCTGCCAGGCCCAGCCGCGGTCGGGGTCGGCGAAGTAGTGGAACTCGTCAGCGGCCACGCGCGCGATGCCCGCCTCCTCGCCCCAGCGCAGCGCATCGCCGGCGAGGATCTCCGCAGTGCAGCAGATGACCGGCGCGTCCCCGTTTATGACCACGTCGCCCGTGATCATGCCCACGTTCTCGCGTCCCAGCACGTCCACGAGCTCGAAGAACTTCTCGCTCACCAGCGCCTTGATGGGGGCGGTGTAGTAGGCGCGCTCGCCGGCGCACAGCGCCATGAAGCACATGCCGAGCGACACCATGCTCTTGCCCGAGCCGGTCGGCGTGCCCAGCACCACGTGGCTGCCCATGGCGATGCCCATGAGCGCCTCCTCCTGGTGGTCCCAGAGCGTGAGGCCGCGCGCCTCGCACCACTGCATGTAGCGGTCGAGCGCCTCGTCGGCGGGCAGCGGGAAGTCGTCATCATCAGCGTAGGGTGCCATCAGGGCGAGGGAGGCGTAGGCAAACGGGTCGGAGAGGGCCTCTTGGAGGGCGGATGTGTCAGTCATATGAGTCCTTTGTCGGAATCGGCAGCATCCATTGTAGGCCAGCGAATGGACTTGAATCGGCAGACGTTGGGGAACCTGAAGACAGGGCGCCCGCCAATCAGCCCCGTTCCTCTTCCATCGTCCGTATAAGCTCCAGGTCGATGCCTTGCATAAAGTCAGCCAAGTCATGGCGATAGGCATTGATGACGCGGAGCTTCTCCCCGAGCGACTCCTCGACAAGACGCATGGCCTCGTGCGCCTCGGCCGCACGACGACGCTGGTACTCGTAACGTTGCACGAGAAGCGCAGTCAGCCCGAAGACGACGACAAGGGCGAGAAACAGCGCATAGGTCATGAGCATGAGCATGCGTCCACCCCCTCAAGAAGAATCAGCGCGACGGTTCGGTCGCCCTCCACGTACTCATGCGCGACCACGCCGTCCCTGATGCCAGCCTCTCTCAGCACACGTCGAAGCCTCAGCCTACCCCATGAGGCGGGAATGTCCAGATGAATGAGCAGTCCATCATGCAACGGACGCAGCCTCAGCTCGAGCTCGCTACCCATCGCCTTGCGCGACCATGCCGCACGCGCAGACACGGCATCGAGCAATGCGAGAAGCAGCGAAGCCCATCTCGACACATCCGCTGGCAGAGCCACCACCGAGACACGCGCGGTCGCGCCGAGCTCCCGCAGACGGGCAACATGGGCGCTCAATATCGCGTCGACGGCCACGTCGCTGCAGTACGTGCCATGAGCAATGAGCTCGTACCGCTCGTTGAGCTGGCGAATGCGCTCGCCATAGGCGGTCGCAGCACACTCCTCCAGATGCGAGAGCTTCTCGTCAAGACCGTCAAACAGTGCCTTGTCGCGCTTGATGGACTCATAGTCTTGACGAATCCTCTCTCCCCAAGAGGAAGTCAGAGCCAGACACTCTTCGGCCAGAAGCGCCTGCGCACGCGCCTCCCTGGCGTGCAGAAACAGGAAGGCCCCCATGGGAAGGAGGCTGGCCATTACCACTGGGTACATCCACCAATAGAGGATGCGCATGTCATTGACCCAGAGGTCTCTCAGCAGCGTGTAGGTGCTGATGCAGAACGCAGCTGTCACAAGAAGCAACAACGTGAAATAGGAAGTGCGAAAGCGCTTGGATGCACGACCGATCGCTTTGATGACCCATGCGATCGGCTCCTTGAGCAGGGCCGCCTGTACGGCAAAGATAGCGAGCGAAGCAAATGTGGAGGCGTGGAGCGGTGTCAGGTAGATCATTCCGGGCGGTCTGTCAAACAGGAGGAGACCAATCTGATAGGAGACGCCCATGACGAGACTCAAGGGAATGTTGGCCATGACAAGCCAAATGGCGCTTTCAAGCAAACCTAGGCCATAGATGGCAGCCACCTCCCTTGTGGCGAGAAACGTCAGGAAAAGGGTGCGGCCGATGTCAAGCGCCCTAAGAAGCGGGGGGAGTTGCAAGGCGACAGGCACCAGCATGGCGTCCATCGTGAATTTGCAGGCAAAGATGACATAGACGAGCGTTTCGCGACGCTTTGGCTCGTAGGCTTCGCGAACGCACGCCAGCGTCGCATACATGCAAAACAGGCCCATGATGTCATAGTTGATGATGCTGCTGACGGTTTCGATCACGCATTCCCTCCCCTAAACCATATGGGAGTCAGCCCAAGTCAGGAAGGCATTGCGAAAGGCAGGGCCATACCGTTTGCTCAAGGGAACCGTCATTGCGTTGTCGAGCACCGCCATGTCCTTCCCCACCTGCCGAACATGGGAGAGATTTGCAGCAAAGCTTGCGTGGCTGCGCGCAAACATCGTGGCGGGCATATGGCCCAATAGCTCCACCAGGCGATTTGGCACCGAAAGCTGTTGACCGTCAACCATGGAGAGAATCGTCACCCGACCCCGACGCTCGATGAAGACGACATCGAGACAACGGACGGTAACGAGACGGCGGTCGGTCGTCCGTACCACGAATTGCGCCTTCCCATCCTCCAGAAGGCTGACAAGCTTATCGTAAACCTCGGGCAGGCGCCGTTCGAAGTCGCTTTTCAGCATGTACCAGACATGCTTGGTCGCATACACGTCAAGCGCGTATTCCAGATAGTTGGTCACGTAGACGATGCAGCACGAAGGCCAAGTGTCGTTGATGTCCTTGGCCAACTCTATGCCATTGCCCTTCCCGCCGAGCTCGATGTCAGTGAAGAGCACGTCAGGGGCCACCTGCTGCTGCGACAGCATCTCCTGGGCTGACGAATAACAGCTGATGGCTATCTCCGCGCCGCGTTCGTGGGCGAAGTCCAAAAGGGCTCGCCTTCCTCGCTCAAGCCAGGCGGCGTTATCGTCAAGCAGCGCTGCAGTAATCATGGTCGGCTCTCGTTCGTTTAGGTTAAAGGTGCAGGATAAGGACCTAAACAATGGTACAGCTTCTTCCCATGAAGGCTTGAAAACTGCCACACGCTGTTCATCCATTTGCAAGGGCCTCCATCCCACGGGATGGAGGCCCTTGCAGTCTGCCGCCAGTGGACACGCGAGGCAATCCTACTTGACAATGACCTTGCAAGACACGGTCTTGGTGGCTTTCTTGTAGTTGGCGTTACCCGCCGCAGTCACCTTGATCTTGATGGAATAGGTGCCCTTCTTAGTCCCCTTTTTGACGGTGACCTTACCCGTCGTTTTGTTAACCGTAAGCGCAGAGCTTCCGCTCGCCTTAACATAGGTCAGTTTGCCTTGCGCCTTGGAGATGTCCATCGGACGCGCGACGGTCACCGCATTGGATTTGAGCTTCGTCACGCTCGCTGTCTTCGTCACCGCTTTGATGCTCATGGGATTGGCGGCCTTGTTGACCACAATCTTGTACGTGACGGTCTTGCTCGCAGACCGATAGTTGGTGTTGCCGGCTGCTGTCACCTTTATCGCGACGTTATACGTCCCCGCCTTCGTGCCCTTGGGCACGCTCACCTTTCCGGCGCTCGTGCCACTCGCGGTGACGGTGAACCTCTTGGCTGTCGCATCGGTGCTCGCATTGGCGTAGGTCAGGGGTCCCATAGCGCCTTTGACAGTCACGTTCGCCGCCGTCACCTGCGCCTTTGAGACGTTGTATGTCGTGGATAGCGAGGTCTTGGTGGCCGTTGCCTTCAACGTGTTGGCCGCCTTGCCGACAACGATCTTGTACGAGACCGTTGCGGCGCCCGCCATGTGATTCGCGTCACCCGCATCGCTCGCCTTGACCGCCACAGTGTAGGTTTTGGCACGCGTACCTTTGGGAAGCGTCACCTTACCGGTCACGGTGTCGACCACGAATCCCTTCGCCGTCGCATCGGTACTCACGTTGGTATAGGTCACGGCACCAACGGCACTCCTTACCGTCGTGTTCGCGGCAGTCGTCACGGACGCGGACGGATTATACGTCGTCGCAAGCTGGGTCTTAGATGCTGCAGCTGTCAATGCGGAAGCGGCTTTGGTAATGGTAAGGGCGGCATCGCCCTCGTAGCTCACGGTGTAGTTGCCCTGCTTGGAGGCACCGGAGACCATGATGGCATAGGTCCCCACGTCCTCGCCCGGCTCACGCGTGACCTCGAAGTCCACGGTATCGTTGCCCACGAGCCCTTCGACGCGTGCCATTTCGGGATCTGGGTCGCCGTACGCCTTCGTAGCGGCCTGTGCACGTACGACTGCCGTCGCCGGCGTAATGGTGAGTTTCCCCGTGTTGGAGAAGGACAAGTTGTAGTTGCCCTGGTATTGCTCCCCCGACACCGAGATGACGTAGGATCCCACGTCCTCCCCCGGCTCACGCGTAAGGGTGTAGCTCAGCTCGTCGCCCTCGACCAATCTGCCGCCAAAGTCAACCGTCAGCTCGGGGTCAGTCGTGCCGTAGATCTTCGTGGCATTTACCGGGTTGACGATGACAAGACGCCGCTGAATCTCGAAGTCGACATTGTAGGTACCCAGGTAGGAACCCCTGCCCTCGTAAGTAGCCCTATAGTTACCTATGTCAGTCGGATTATCCTCCAGCTCGTTGTAAGTCACTTGGCCCGTTGCCTCCGTGCTCCTCTTGCTGACCCGCACCAGCACGAAGTCCTCTCCCTCAACGAGGTCTTTGCCACTCTTGTCGCGCACGATGGGCTGCGGAACGAGGGGCTGTCCGTTGTAGGTGAAGCGCGTGTCGCTTGTGCTCACCTTGGTCCATTCCAACTCGCTCAGACAGTGGTCGCTCTTAACGTAGATGTTGGTCGATCCGTTTCTCTCGTCATACCGATGCACACGCAGGTAGACGGTCTGGCCTGCCGTAAGGTCGGCTTCAATCCTGAAGGAGCGCCCGTTGCTGCCACCGTCATCATCGCTGCCGAGCAGCGTAGCAAGCGTCGCGTCGGCATACAGCTCCCCGAGGGTGTCCCCGCCACCCGAGTCATACAGGACGTAGTGGTCATCGATGGGCGCCGTAAAGATGCCCACCACATAGGGAGTCATCTCGGCAGACACGCAATCTCCCAGCACGAGACCCATCCTAGGAGCCGGTTCAACGATCGAGAAGCTCAGTTTGCGGCTACCAAAGTAGGGATCGATGCCTTCGTAAGTGACACTGTAGTGGCCTACCACACTCGGCGCCTCATCGGTTGTCTCGCCCGTATCCCATGAGTCGTACGAGACTGCCCGGTAGTGCTCGCCCTCGATGAGTTCGTTGCCCATGGCATCGACGATTCGCGCTACACCGCTCACCGACTCGCCGTTTGCCTCGAGCGGACGCGCTTGCTCGACGCGGGCATTAGCGAGGTCGCGAGCATCGACTACCGTAAAGACCTGCTCAAGCGTGCCCTCGTAGTCACCCATACCCTCGGCAACAACGTAATACGTTCCCGCGCTGGTCGGAGCACCCGATAGCCGGTTGCGCTCCTCATCCTCGAAATGCAGCGAATAGTCGCTATCCAATCTCAGCTCAGCCTCAATTGCGCTGTAGACCGCAACCGTCACCTTCAAAGGAGAGCCGTCCGTCGCATAGGGCTCCGAGATGTCGTGGTCGAGCGTCATTGTGCCTGAACTCAGATCGTGCTGATTGACGATGCGGAAGGGCAGCAGGACCGTCCCCACGTAGTCGCCGATGCCCTCGCAGATCACAAAATAGCTTCCGACGTCCGACGGCATTCCTTCGAGCTTCCGCTGGTCCGCATCCGCATAGGAGAGCTCGTAGTCAGCGCCCTCAACGAGGTCGTTTTCATTGCTCACCGTCGGCGCCTGGGGCTCACCGGTATGGAGCATCGTCTTCGCCGAGAGACCAAACTGCGACAGCCAGAGGTCCTTGCCCATACGCACGCGCACCGATCCGGAGAAGCCACGATCTCGGTCGCTCCGGAGCTTGAGATAGACGGTCCGCCCCTCGGAGAGCCTGAGGCTCGCATGGCCGACGCTCCCGGACGAATCCGTCCAAAGGCTGCCCGACCATTCACCGCCCAACCAGTTGCTCAGAGCCGCATTCCCGTAAA